>CANRGI010000016.1 GCA_947630095.1 uncultured Bacilli bacterium | reverse complement strand
GGTTTAGAAGTAATTGGTAGAAAAGTTTTTGAAACACAAGGCTTTAATGATTTGGAATTACCTATTACTCTAAAGAAAATAGAAAGTAATTCTTTTGACTATGAGTATGTAGATAATTTATATATTAATGGATACTTACCTATATATAAAGATAATTTATATAATATATTAAATAATTTTATAGATATAGAAATAGTAAATACTAAAGTTTATAATAATATAGTATTTAATGAATTTTCTGTGTGTTGCTTATCTGATTTGCATATTATAACAAGTGGTAAACAAATTTATTATATTTCTAAAGACGAAATGACTTATAAAGAATGGGCTTTATCTATAGATATAGTTAAAAATAAAATTACTAACCGTGTTAATAATATATTAGAAATAAAGCAAAATAGAATTGATAATGAATATACTAGATTACTTGAACCTATGAAAGAAATATTACATAGTAAAGGTATAAATTATGCAATATCTTCTACTTATGATAATGGTAAATTTTATGTTTGTATTGACCAAGACCAACTAATAGGAATAAATAAATCTATAATTATGAAAATAGCAAGTATATATAATGAATTATTCTTTTATTCAAATAGTAAAGATAATCCTGATAATTCAGAAGCAATTTGTTATATGTGTTCTCCTAGCAAATCTGAAGAAGACTGGATGGAAGAAATACTTAAAAAACGAAAATATACCATTTTAGATTTTGATGTAAATGATAAATTTAATATATTAGGTACTACAATTATGTTAGCAAATATATTACAAAATCAAGAAGAATGGTATTATAGTACTGAGTATAATTTATCTGTTGGTTTAGACGACATTAGTTATCTTTCAAAAGCACCTTATTACCCTGCTTCTAAAGAATTTTTGATTACTCCTATTCCTAATTTTGAAAAAACGAAATCAGTTTCATTAGAATTTGTTTTAAATAAAGAAAATTTAAAGGAAGAAATACAAAATTATTTTAACTCTAATAATAATAACGATATTGCTACTATAAAGAAAAAACTTATTAAAGATAATGAAGATTTAGGGAATTTTTTAAAAGATTAATAGCATATTTTAGGTTCATTTAAAATACTTCGTCTTCTATCATTTTCATTAATTTACTACCATTTTTATAAAAATTAGAATATTCTTGTAATGTGTAAACATCAATGTCTTCTTTTATCCTCCTATAATTATTTATTATTTCTTTATAATAATCATAAGATGTAATATTTTTATTTTTCATTAATTCTAAAAGCATTCTTTCTTTATTGTAAATATTAATATTTATTCCTTCATAATCTAAAGTAGTCTTTCCTAAATTTAAAAGACTATCTATCGAAAAAGACTGATTAATATGTTTATCATTAAATCTACCTGAAGTTCTACGAGTAGTCATAGATATTTTTTGTGGTATAACATCTGTTAAATTATGATAATAATATGCACTGTCGCCTGATATAATTGCATTTGGATATTTTGTCATAAAAATTTCTAAATAATGATTTTTTTCTTTATCTGAATATATTCCATTTTCAATTTTAAAAAGTTTACCCTCTTTGGTTGCTTTTTGTATTTTATAATTAGAACCATATCTTTCTTTTAATGCTTTATAACTATATACCATATTGCATCACCTAATATAATTTTAAACTAAAAACACACACGAGTCAATAGTAGTGTGTTGTTTTAGTTTAATTTTATTTTTTTTATATTTATTCCCTTTCTAACTAAAATTTTAACATTTTTTCGTTAAAAAGGGAACGATTTATAGTATTATTTCATTTTCAAAACACAAAAACTCTCGACGTGATGCGTGTTTGGGAACATATCTAACAAAGTTATGGTAACTAGTTCATAGTCAGTTAAAAGATTTAAGTCCCTTGCTAATGTTATAGGGTTACAACTTATGTAAATTATCTTTTTAGGTTTTAGTTTATTAATAGTATTTATAGTTATTTTATCCATACCATTTCTAGGAGGGTCTGTAATTATTAAATCTACCTTATCAACAATTTTGATTATTTCTTTTTCAACAGAACCTTCTATAAAATCTACATTATAAGATTTATTTAATTCTTTATTCTTTAAAGCATTTATATGAGAGTTTTTATTTAATTCTATAGAATAAACTTTCTTACATTTTTTACTTGCAACTATACTTAAAGTACCTACTCCAGAATATAAATCTAAGCATACATCACACTCATTAATATTATCATTTAATAAATCAAACACTTTAGAGCATATATAGTGATTTACTTGGAAAAAAGATAAGGCATCTACTATGAAACGCATATTATTTACTTCTTCTATCATAGTATCACTAGTATTATTTGTTATTATTTCTTTATTTAAATTTTCTCTTATGATTATATCATTATTTATTTTATTATTCTTTATATAATCATTTATTTCGTTCATAACTAATAAGCAATTATCTATTTTTAAAACTTCATTTGTTTTATTTTTCATTAAACCTAAAGTATTATTTTTATAATGAAGGGTTATTTTATTTCTATAATTAAATACTTTATCACTTGGTATTATATCAGGTTTTATTTTAATATTTGAATATTTTTCTAGTATTTCGCTTACTTTTTCCTTTTTATAGTTAAGTTGTTCAGAGTATTTTAAGTGCATTATATTGCAACCTCCACACTCCATATAATAAGGGCAATTTACTTCTATTCTATTTTCACTTTTAGTAATAAATTTAGTTACTTCTCCCTCATTATATTTTTTAGTTATTTTAGTTAGTTTAAGTTCTACTACTTCATTAGGCAGTGTAAAAGGCACGAATGTAATTTTATTATCTACATAAGTTATTCCCCTACCTATATTATCTAATTTTGTAATTAAGTATTCCATAATGCAACCTCATATATATTATAACACGTATAAAGAGTTATTTTTAGTAAATATTAAAAATATGAATATTAAAGAAACATTAAAATATTTAGAAAAGTTAAAAGAAAAGATGCCCGATATTATAATAAGAGATATTAAAGTTGGGTTTTTTAAACACGTTTATGTAATTATTAATCAGTCAGTTAGTGGTGGAGATAGAGTTAATGATTTTATTCTTAAATATTTTAGTAATAAAAATATAATAGGAAGTAAAAATCTTAAAAATACATTACAAGATATACCTACAATAAATTCTAAAGAAGTTAAAGATAGAAATGATTTAATTAATTTTTTATTTAGTGGTTTTACTATAGTTATACTAGAAGAGCAAATTTATGCTTATGAAACTAAGGGAGAATTAGATAGAGTGAGCCTGTTATAAGAGGGCCTAAAGATGCTTTTACTGAAAATTATGAAAAGAACATAGGACTTATTCGTAAGAGATTAAAAAGTGAAAATTTAGTATTAGAAGAAATTACTATAGGAAGAGAAAGTAAAAGTAAAGTTGGTATACTTTATATGGATAATATATGTGAAATAGAATTAGTTAATGAAGTTAAAAATAAATTAGAAAATATAGATATAGATGGTGTATTTGATGTAAACAATTTTAAAAGTTTTTTAAATAAAGATGTTAAAACATTATTCCCTACTATACTTTATACTGAAAAGCCTGACGATACTTGTAGGTTTTTACTTGAAGGAAGGGTTATAGTTACAATGGATAATAGTCCAAGTGCTTTAGTTGCGCCTACATTTTTTATTGATTTTTTTCAAAATAGTGAAGACTATTACCATAAACCTTTTTTTGCTTCTTTTATGAGAGTTATAAGACTTATATCTTTTTTCTTAGCAATTATAACACCAGCATTATTTATTGCAATTATAACTTATGACCAAGAAATTATACCTGTAAGTTTACTTATTAATTTTGCCGAACAGAGAAATAATGTTCCTTTTCCTGTTATAATAGAAGCCTTTATATTAATGTTTACTTTTGAACTTTTATATGAAGGAGATGCTAGAACGCCCGCGAATAGGGGGACTAGTTTATCAATTTTAGGTGCTTTAATATTAGGAGATGCTGCTGTACAGGCAGGGTTAATTTCGCCTATTATGGTTATTATTGTATCAGTAAGTGCGATTAGTAGTTTAATATTTATATATTATGATATGCAAGGTTCAATTAGGTTTTGGAGATACCTTTTAATGGTATTCTCTGCCTTGTTTGGGATAGTTGGGTTTATAGTTGGATTACTTTTGTTACTTATTAATCTATGTTCGATTACTACATTTGGTAAACCTTATACATTACCTATGATGCCTTTTAAATTAGAAGAACAAAAAAATGCTATTTTAAGAAGTGATATTACTAAAATTAAAAAAAGACCTAGTTATATAACTAAAAAGAATATTGTGAGGGAAAAATAATGAAGAAGATTATTATATTAATTATGTTAATGTTTTGTAGTGGTTGCTTTAATTATAATGAATTAAATGAACTTGGTATAGTTAGTGCTATTTCGATTAGTAAATCAAATGAAGAATTTACTGTTGATTTACAAATTATTAACATACTTGAAAGTGGAGAAAATGGTTTAACTGAAAGTCCGATTACTGTTATTAGTGGTAAAGGTAAAACTATATTAGACGCAATTAGGTCACTTAATTTACAAAGTTCAAAAATATTTTTCTCTCCTGATATTGAATATGTCATATTAGATAAAAGTGTTATATCAAATGATTTATCTCAAGTTATAGATTTTCTTGCTAGAGATACAAAACTTTCTTTAAATTTTTTAGTAGTTACTTCTTTAGATAGTAGTGGTAAAGAAATATTATCTAGTTTATCACAATTTAATACTAATTCTGCTAATAACTTAGCGCAGATAGTGAATTTAAGTCAGAAAAGATATGGGGCTAGTTATTCTCTTTCATTTTTAGAATATCTTAAAAATTATTTAGAACCTGGTATTAATTCAGTATTACCTAATATAGTATTACACGATAATGATAAAAAAAGTGATAATATAGATGTACTACAAGAAAGTGATACTAATAGTTATATTGAAATAGAAAACTTAGTTACTTTTAATAAAAAAGGAAAACCTATTACATTAAGTAAAAATCAAGCATTTGGATATAATTTTCTTAAAAATCAAGTTAGAAATGCATCTATAACTTGTAAATGTGGAGACGATTACTTTACAGTTGAAACTTTAAAATCTAAATTTAGTTATCAAGATAAACTTAATAAAAATAAAATAAATATTAAAGGAGATGTTTCTGGGGAGATAGTATATTATGGTTGTAAGCAAGACTTAAACAATAAAAAAGATTTAGAAGAGATAAATAAAATATTTGAAAGTGAACTTGAAAGTTATGTTAAAGATACTATAAATTTGGCTAAAAGTGAGAAGTTAGATTTTATTGGTATAGGTAATTATATTTATAAAAATAACTATAAATATTTTGATTTTGAAAATAAAGACTGGGATAGTGAGGGATTAAATAAAATAGATTTTGATTATGATATAAAGGCTAGTATATTTAAAGAAGGAAATTTGAAAGGAGATTTATAAATGAATAAATATAAATTAAGTAATTTAAGTATTTCTCTTATTATGATTTCTTTAATGAACTCAACATTACTAGGGATATTAATTCCTTTTATAATAAAGACTGGTTATACTAATATATTTGGCAGTTTAATTTTAAGTTTCTTTGTAGGAATTGGGTTATTATTTCTTTTTATTAAAATATTTAATTTCTTACCTGATAAAGATATATTTGAAAAAATAGATATAGTTATGCCTAGATTTAAATTTATATTTTATATATTATTTGCTATTATACTTTTTTCTATTGCTTTACTTATATTTTGGAGATTACTCACTTTTATATCAAGTGAATTTTTAGTTGATACCCCTACAATATTTATAGGTATTGTACTACTTTTTCCTATTACATATATTCTTTTTTATGACTTTGATACTTTATCTAGGTTTGCTACTATTTCTGTATTTATCAGTTTTTGTTTAATAATATTTAACGTCAGTGCTTTATCTAGTGGTATGGATTTTGAAAATTTAAAACCTATAATAGATAGTAATTATTTAGATGTATTTAAAACTAGTATTATATTTGGTATTAGTTATTTTGCTCCTGTATTTTTACTTCTTGTCATTCCTAAAAATAATATTATAAATAATACTAATAGTAATAAATCTATGTTTAGAACATTTATTATTTCATTTATAACTGTATTCATTATAATATTTACTATAGTGTCAGTACTTGGAATTAGTGTATCTAAAATATATACTTATCCATCTTATGTAGTACTTAAAAATATTAATGTATTACATTTTATTGAAAATATAGAAAATATAAGTGTAAATGCCCTTCTATTCTTTATGAGTGTTACTCTTGCTTATATAATGCTCGCTTTAAAAAAGTTATTAATCTATGTATTTAAACTTAATAAAAGTAAAGCAAATAAATTAAGTTTAATTAGTTTTGTCATACCTCTTATAGTAATTATTATGTTTCTTTTACCTAATGAAAGTTTTATAAATAGATATGAAGAAGCATATATAACAGGTATATTATATTTTAGTTTAGTATTTATTTCATTAATAATATATTTAGTTGGTAAAATAAAAAGGTAACTAAAGAGTCTTAGTATTACCTTTTAAATTTTCTACAAATTTCTTTGCATCTATTTCTAATTCTTCTAATGTTTTGTTTTCAATTAAATAATCATAATTGTAATTATCTACATTAGCGTCTGAAGAGTTTGATAATATATTAGATTGTCCTTTTCTCTTTATTAAAAGAGTTTTCGAATGAAATTCTTTAACTATTCTATCTATTTCTTCTGGTTCACGTATGTGAATAAACATTATTTCAAAATCATTTTCATAAAATACTTTTATTCCTTTTTTTATTTCGTTATAAGGCATATCATTATAATCTTTTGTAAGTTGTTTTAAATCACTTAAAAACTTTCTATCTTTCTCTGTTTTAGATACTCCATTCCAACCAATTAACTCTGCTAATAATTTAATTTTGTGAACTGAATCAAAATTATAAACACTTGCATAGTTTTCTACATATTTAACAAATGAGTCTTTACCACACGCTCCTGTTCCATTGATTACTATTATTTCTTTCATAAAAACCTCCTATTAATATTTTATTTTATTTAATATATCGTCTACTTTACTTTTATATTTTTGTGTAGAATTAATAACTACTACTGTATCTTCTATCCTAGATAATATTTGATAAGCACCATTTTCTTCATTAACAAATTTACTAGTTTTTTCATTGTTAAAGTTTTCAAATGAAGAAACTTCCTCTTTATTAGGGTTTATATTTGATTTATTTAATTCAAAGAAAGTATGGGCCATTTTGGCAGTTGTAAACATAAAGTATTCTACTGTAAAGTCGTTATCAGGGTTAGTTGCTAAATATGCTTTTTTAACATAGTCATAGTTTTTATAGTTTTCTGTTTTATCTGATACTATGAAATCATTATTTAACATTATTGTTTCAAAATCATTTTCACTCATAGGTTTACTTTTATCTCTTTTAATATTATCTTTAGTTGGGTAAAAGAATATAAATGCTAATAAAATAGAAATTATAATAATTGTTCCTATTAAAATATGTTTTGTTTTCATTACTACTCCTTATTCTATATCATTTATAGAAAATATATCATTTTTTTTAATATTTTTTGTAGTTGTTTTACCAAGTAAATCAACTATATTAGTTATAGTATTCTCAGTTAATTTGGATTTATCTATTTCTTTTATATCTATCATATCTGAAGTTAAGATAGTACCTACTTCAATGTCTTCTTTGCTTGAAGGCACTTTAATTAATTCTATATTATTATTTATTCTATCATTATAATCTTCATATACACTTTCTTTATCTTTACAACCTGTTAAACTTAAAACTAGTAATATAACTATTAATGACATTACAACTTTATTTTTCATAAAAACTCCTTAATTATACATTATATTTATATCTACATCTCCATAAATTCCATTTATTTTACCATTATTACATAATTGCCAGATGTTATAGTCTCCTTTGTAACTAGTTTCGTCAGTATAATGAGCAAGCCAAACTGGAGCATTTATTTTATTAGTCCATATTGTTTCTAAATAGAATTTACTACTATAAAGCATACCTTTATAACCTTTTTCTTCTACTCTTTTTATAAATGTATTTGCAATTTGATTTATTTCATAGAAACTTAATTTATAGGAATTCCAACTACCCCAGTTTTCCCAGTCAAATGCTATAGGTAAATCTAACTTAGCCCCGTCAAGAGTGTCTATTACCCAGTCAGCGTGTTTTATTGCTTTTTCCTTTGAGTCCGCGATTGTATAGAGATAAACTCCTACTTTAAGTCCTGCCTCTTGTGCTTTTTTAATATTTTCTTTAAATTCAGCATCTATTTTTAACTCTCTAGTTTTACTACCTTCAAAACCTATTCTTAACATTACAAATGAAACACCTTCTGCTTTTACTTTTTCATAGTCTACATCTCCTTGCCACTCTGAAATGTCAAGTCCTATTTCTGTATTATCTTTTTTATGTTTAGAATAAATGTCTTTAAAGTAAGTTTTTTTAGTAGATGGAGTTTGAGTTTCAGTAGAAGGTTCAGTTACATTTAGAGTTACATCTACATTTTCTACATTGTCATTTTCGTCAGATAAACTATAAACTAGATTATATTTACCTACTGTATTTAAATCATAAGTGCCATCTATTTGACAAGATATTTCTCCTGAATAGTTATCTCCGTAAGTTAGTAAATCACAAAGATTACCCGAATAACCAACATTAACATATTTATTAGTGCCACTAAAAACTAATGGTGGAGTTGTATCTTTTACTTCTAAAAGACTTATATATTCATAAGATTTACCATTATATTTGTATCTTACTTTTACTTTATTTTTTCCTAATTTAGTTGTATCTACTACTTCATTACCATTTAATAGTTCTATTTCCTCATTTTCTATATTAATAATATCATTAACTACTAAATCACTATATACTTCTGTTTCAGATAATTTAGTAGATAAATTTATCTCTTTAGTATCTTCTATTACTTCTTCTTTCTTACTACAGCCTATTAATAAAAGACAACAAAATAAAATTAAAACTTTCTTCATATACATCACATAATTATTATAACATTGTTTTATTAATTAAAAAAGTTTATTTTTATTCTTTTGGCATATGGTATATAGGTATAGTGCTTACAATATTATTAGTATAAGTTAGTTTTATTAAGTTTTCTATTTCATTTAACACTTCTTTTGTTCTTTCTTCATTAGAATAAGTACCTAGTTCTACGCTTTCATTATAAAGAGAATTAATACTATAAATAGTTGTTTTTGATATTTCTATGTAGTTTACTTTTAATAATTTATTTTCTTTTTGTGTTTTTATCCATAAATCCATAAATTTTACCTCCTTTTATATTTTAACATAGATTTATATATTTTTACAATTTTATATGTTATAATTTTCTAGGGGAATAATAATGGCAGAGTTAAAATTAGGATATCTTTTTAAAAGAAAATATGTTACTTATGAAGAAATAAAATATGAAATATATGAGTTTATAGATTATGTATGTGGGATAGTTTTTATTAATTCTAATCATAATTATGTATGTAATGTCATTTCAGGAGAGAATATGGGAATTAATGCTAGTATTTTTAATAGTAATGTTAATAGTGAATACACTTTTCTATCTGAAGAATTAAATGATGTAATTAAAAACAATAATAATTATGCTAACTATCAAGAGATAAGAAATAATAAGATAAAGAATACTAGTAGATATTATAAAAATATAGACAATAAATTAATTTTAATAAAGGATAAAAAGTTAATAGAATATATAGAAAGTAAAAATAAATTAGATATAGATAAAATGTATAAAGAGATAAAAAAGACTATAATATCTCAAGATGAACAGATAAAAGAGATACTTAGTACTTTATATAAAAATAATATTATAGTTAATTCTAATATGGATAATGATTTAATAAATAAATTAAAAGAAAATATTTTAGTGTATGGTTCTAGTGGAAGTGGGAAAACTGAGATAATAAAGATAATATCTAAATTATTTAGGGTGCCTATGGTAATAGAAGACGCGACTACTTTATCTGAAACTGGTTATGTAGGTAGAAAAGTAAGTGATATGTTAGAAGATTTATATATAAATGCTAATAAAAATATAGAATATGCTGAAAGAGGGATATTGGTTATTGACGAATTTGATAAACTTGCTGAAAGGGATAATAATCAAAGTCATGTATCAAGAAGTGGTGTACAGAGGTCATTACTTAAGTTATTAGATGGGCATACTTTTTATTTTGATAATATTAAATTTGATACATCTAAATTAACTATAATGTTTTTAGGGGCTTTTAATGGAATAAGAAATGATAATAATTACGGAGAAGTAAAGACAGAAGACTTTATAAATTATGGTATTATGAGAGAATTAATGGGAAGATTATCTAAGAGTATTCCTATGAATACATTGAAAAAAGAAGATATAATTAAAATATTAAAACAGTCTAATTATAGTCCTATAAATACTTATAGTAAGTTATTTGATATGTTAGGTGTTAAATATAATTTTAGTGAAGATTTTATTAAGTATATTGCTAATAAAGCAATGGAGAAAAATACTGGGGCTAGAAGTTTAAAAACTGTGTTTGACGAAACTGTAAGTAGTGCTTTATTTCAAATTTTTGCTTATAACTATGACGAAATTTCTTTAGTAGATCCAATAAATAATGATAATAAAGCATATATTTTAAGTAAAAGAAATAAGAGCAACTTTTAGAAATTGCTCTTTTTAACTACAAAACCAATAAGTACTAAAGGTATAAGTACGATAGGTATTACTATAAATGGAAAACTATTTTTATCTTTAGAAGAAGATATTATATTTTCTTCAGGTTTATTTTGTTCAGTTTTAGGTTCTTCTTTTGGTTCGTTAGTTTCTTTTTTAGTTTCTTCTTTAACTACTGTTACTTCTTCAGTATCTTCTATTTGGTTTTCTTCAGTTGTTTCTATTTTTTCTTTTGTTTCTAGTGAATTTTGTGGATTACTTTGAGTGCTTGGGTTTTTTGGTGCTTCTATTTGAGGAGAAGTTACTTCAGGCACATCTTCCTTAGGTACTTCAGTTGGTTCTTCTTTTGGTGTTTCAGTTATTTTCTCTCTAAAAATAAGTATATCTGTTTCATATCTTTCGTGGTTTTCGTCTCCTAAGAAAACTATTTTTACTTTATTTTCTCCTTCATTAAGGCTTATACCCTCGTCTACCCATTGCCAATTAGTATCTAAGTGTATTTGTTCAAGAGATGTGGTATCATTTGATACTTTGATTAGAGGTGATACCATATTAGTTGGTTTTTTTGCCTTTTTAATAGTATATGTTCCTATTAATTCTCCACTATAAATATTCTTACCTTTTACTACTACAGTATGCTTTCCTGCTTTAGTTAATTCACTAAATTCAATATCATAATCTGAACCTAAAGTTAATTCGTGTAAATTTATATTTAATATAGATATTGCTTTTAATTTAGATTTTTTTCTTACTTTAACATTAATATTTTGTTCATTACCATTATAATATAATTCTTCATTATCAATTATTATTTCATAGTCTTCACTATTTAATTCAATAGCGTCACTATATGAGTCTATAATAACTATTTGTAAACTACTTGTAGTTTCTAAGTTGTCAGTATCTGTTACTTTAATATTTATATGATAAGTACCTACTTCTAACCAATTAACATCAGAAGTAATTATTACATTAGGAGAATTTAAATCTATTACTCCGTCTTCTGTATCAGTTATTTTTATTAACTTTTTAAAGTCTTCTATGCTTTTATCTTTGCAGTCACTTAGTTCAAAAGTATATTCAGTGATGTCACCTTCAAATGTTATAACTGGGTGGTTACCTTTTTCTTTATAAATAGTTATTTCTTTTTCAGTATTAATATAATTTTGTGTATCGTCATAAACGGCTAATGCCTTTATAGTTTCTCCACTTACTAAAGGAGTTTCTCCATTTTTCCAAGTCCAATGTTCTGGTAAAGGTATATCAGATAACTTCTTTTTATTAACGTCTACATTTAAAGAAGTGTTACTATGAAATTCAGGATATTCTGCCTTGTTTATAATAAATTCTTTAGTAATTGAACCTTCATATAACCCGTGACCTGTTAATGTGAATTTAGCAGTACCGGCATTTATATTGTTTTCAAAAGATAAAGTATAGTTATCATTTATTAATAATTCTTTATCTCCATCTTTAACTTGAATAGGCGGGATTATTTCTTTACCATTATAAGTATAACCTTCTTTTACATAACTTATATGTAATTCGTCTACATTTATAGTATTAATTATTTTGTTTTCATATATATTAAACATAGCAACGGCTGTATAATTATAAAATGATTCTAAAGAAGTTACTTTAATATATTTTGCTCTTACTGGAGTATCAAGTTTAAATGTTTTTATGTTTCCGTCACGTTTCCAAGATACTTCACTAGCAATAGTACTCCAGTGTTCTCCGTCTACACTAGTTTCTATTTTTGCTTTTAAAATATTACCCATTGTTTGTCCATCTTGACGTGGGAGATATTCTATTTTAGATAATCTAATTGCAGAATTTAATTCAATTATTACATAAGGTGTTTCGTCCCCTTTAGCGCTTGTCCAAAAAGACTCTTTACTTCTATCTACTAAAAGTGCTTCATTACCTTCAACACTACTAGAAGAAGTTGTTACTGTTTGTCTATCAACTGGAACATAGGAAAATTCGTCACTATATGCTTTTTCTTCAAAGAAAGTAAATACTGGGTCACTAGGTAAATAGTTAGATGTATAACCATTTCTTACTACTATTATGTCTCCACCTTCGTCTTTGATTTTAGGTAATTCGTCTTTAAATTTTTTCCAAGGTAAACTTTCATAAGAAGTTAAAGTGAAGAAATTGTACATATCTTCTTCTGTTTCTAAAGATACCCATTCGGCTATGTTTTCGTCTATTCCGGCTACGCGTCTTTCAAGTTCGTTTTCATTTACTTTAGTAGGGTGACGACCTTCTTCTAAATCTATAAAGAATAAATGGTCTACATCTAAAGTTGTACCTATTATATGAACGACTATGTCATTTTCTGCACTCATTTCACCTATTTTACTTTTTAAATCTACTTCTGTTTCTCCACCTGTTAGTTGTGTCCAAGTAGTATTTTCACTTATTTCTTTTTTCTCTCCATCATATTCATAATTTAGGGAATATTCAAATGGAACTTTATTTTGTTTAGATTTACCAGCAAGTTTTAATACTCCAGCATCAGTGCCATCAAATGAAAATGTTGCTATTTCGTCTGTTATTTCATTACCTAGTAAACTAGTTGCTATATCTCTAATTGCACTTGCTTGGAAATAATCACTATCACTTACTGTTTTTTGTTTATTTAATGTAGTATCTAATAAATTTTTAAAGGCTATTTGATTAATTACAAATTTATCTTCAAATAAACTTATTAAATCACTCATTGCTAATGGAAATTCAAAAAACGATACTGTAATACGTCTTGCTAAGTCTAAATAATCTTCTTCAGTTTTTGTTTCGTCTTTTAGATAAAGACTAACTAATTCATACCAAGCATCAAAATTATAAGTTTGCTCTTTTATGGCATTTTCATAAGAAGTTATTTTTTCTTCGTCTGTTGTTCTTAGATTTGCTACTAAATTATAAAGGAAAGCACTTTCATAGGTATCAAATTCGTCTAAAGCACGTTGGGCTAATATTATGTATGCCATGTTGTAACGAGCGCGTTTTCTACCTGACTTGCTACCCCAGTCTAATAAGAAACGCTCGCCTTTT
>CANRGI010000015.1 GCA_947630095.1 uncultured Bacilli bacterium | reverse complement strand
ATATATGAAATCTTGCACCTCATTTATTTCTTTATTTTCTAATTCTTTTTCGTCTAATTTTTTAGTTTTAAGCAAATTAGCATTAAAATACTCGCATATATTGACTATATCATTATGAGTTATTGCATCTTCTGGAGGAAAATGATTATTCACTTCATCTACGACAAAATCTTTAAAAATCTCTAATATTCTATCTCTTATACTTTCTTTATCTAATATTTCATTTCTTCTTTCATAAATAATTTCTCTTTGCTTACTTATTACATTGTCATAATCAAGTAATGCCTTACGTCTATCATAGTTAAATCCTTCAACTCTTTTTTGACTGCTTTCTATATTTTTACTCATTAATTTATGTTGTATAGGAGTATCTTCAGTAAATCCCAAAGTAGCCATCACACCTTTTATCTTCTCACTGCCAAACTTTACCATCAAATCGTCTTCCATAGAAATATAAAATCTAGTAATACCAGGGTCTCCTTGACGTCCACTTCTACCTCTTAATTGGTTATCAATTCTTCTACTTTCGTGTCTCTCTGTACCAATAACAGCAAGTCCACCAAGTTCTTTAACTCCTTCTCCTAACTTAATATCAGTTCCACGTCCAGCCATATTGGTTGCAATAGTAACAGCGCCTTTTTGTCCAGCATTTTCTATTATATGTGCTTCTCTTTCATGATTTTTAGCATTTAATAATTCGTGCTTAATTCCTCTTTTATTTAATAAAGCACTTAAAGTTTCAGAACTTTCTATTGAAGCAGTACCCACAAGTATAGGTTGCCCTGTTTTATGTACCTCCTCAATAGTCTTAGCAATAGCATTGTATTTTCCACGCATATTCATATATATTAAATCTTCCAAGTCTTCCCTTATAACAGGCTTATTAGTAGGAATTTCTATTACATACATATTATATATATTTCTAAATTCTTCCTCTTCAGTCTTTGCAGTACCTGTCATACCTGAAAGTTTATTATACATCCTAAATAAATTTTGAAAAGTAATTGTCGCTAATACTTTAGTTTCCTCATTTATATGAACTCCCTCTTTAGCCTCCAACGCTTGATGTAACCCATCACTATATTGTCTTCCGTGCATAAGTCTTCCAGTAAATGAGTCTACTATAACTACTTTATCATTTTCAATAACATAATCGACATCTTTCTTAAATCCATAATTAGCCACCAAAGCCTTATCCAAATTATGAACCATAGCAGCATTTTTTATATCATATAAGTTATCTAAATTAAGTAACTTTTCACATTTTTTGATACCTTCTTCAGTTAAAGTTACACTTCTAGTTTTCTCGTCAAGCACATAATCTTCTACGCTCATACTTTTAGCAGTTCTATCAGCAAGTTTATATAAGTCAGCACCTTTACTTACACCACCACTTATTATTAATGGAGTTCTTGCTTCGTCTATCAAAATAGAGTCTACTTCGTCAATAATAGCAAAATTAAGTCCTCTTTGTACACGTCCTTCAGGTCTAACTACCATATTATCTCTTAAATAATCAAAACCTAATTCATTATTTGTAGTATAAGTAATATCTTTACTATATGCTTCCTTTTTTTCTTCTTTAGTTGCATCTTTCCTATTTACGCCTACACTTACTCCAAGATAATTATAAACTTGTCCCATCCATTCAGAGTCACGAACACTTAAATATTCATTTACAGTAATAACGTGAACGCCTTTGCCACTTAAAGCATTCAAATAAGCAGGCATAGTACTAGTCAAAGTTTTACCTTCCCCAGTTTTCATTTCAATATTACCATAATGTATACATATACCACCTATAACTTGTACTTTATAAGGTTTCTCTCCTAAAACCCTATAAGCAGCCTCACGTACAACAGCAAAAGCAGGAACTAAAATATCGTCTAAAGTTTCTCCCTCTGATAATCTAGTCTTAAACTCCTCAGTCTTTGCCTTAAGTTCCATATCACTTAATTTTTGCATCTCGTCTTCTAATTCTAAAACTTTATCTGCTAATTCTTCAAACCTTTTTAATTCTTTATATTCATGATTAAATAACTTTGTTAGTATTCCCATAATTTCATCTCCTACACATATTCTACCAAATTTATATAAATTTTTAAATAAAAATAATAGTTTTTCCTAATAAAAATAGAATACCTATAAAGTATCCTATTAATATTTATTAATTAGTTTCAATTATACCATAAGACCCATCATATCTTTTATATAAAACATTAACACGTTCAGTCTTAATATCTTTATATATATAAAATGAGTGTCCCAAAAATTCCATTTGCATAATTGCTTCGTCTTCGTCCATAGGTTTCAAATAAACTTTCTTTCTTCTAACTACATCTTCGTGTTCAATATCGTCATATTCTTCTTCAGGATAAACAACCTTTGCCCTGTCTTTACTCATTAATTTAGATTTATACTTTCTCATTTGAGTTTCTAGTTTATCTATAACTAAATCAGTCGCAGCATACATATCATTATGAGATACTTCTGCTCTTAAATCAAAACCATTAGCATTAATTGTTACCTCAATTTTTTGTTCACGACCTCTTACACTTATAAGAACCTTAACATTTATTTTTTCAGGATCTTCAAAATATTTCTCCATTCTACTTAATTTTTGAATTACATATTCTCTAATAGAATCTGTAACTTCTAAATTCACT
The DNA here is from genome assembly GCA_947630095.1 of uncultured Bacilli bacterium. GTDB lineage: Bacteria > Bacillota_I > Bacilli_A > RF39 > UBA660 > MGBC139354. Next base: position 11,313 of record CANRGI010000015.1, on the reverse strand, counting down.
CCACGTATACTATAATTCATATTCTTCACCTCTTATAACTAATATATCATATATAATCGAGAAACGCAAAAGAAATAATATGAAAAATTTATGAAAAAGCAAAATTACTCAATTTTTAATTAATAAACTTGATTAATAACATTTAAATTTTATCACACAAAAATATAACACCAACTATTTTTATACAAAGAGAAAAACTAACCACTTAAACAGTAGTTAGTTTAACTTCTCTGACATTTATTGCTTGATTACCCTTAGCTGTTCTAATTAAGGTAAATTCTACAACGTCGCCTTCATTTAATGACTTGTATCCAGTTTGCTCTATAGCAGAATAGTGTACGAATACATCTTCACCAACTCCAGCACCTATTTCAATGAATCCATAACCTTTTTCGTTATTGAACCATTTAACACGTCCTTTTCTAGTCATACATCACACCTCTCTTCCATACCTCTATCTTAAAACACGCGCGAGCTTTAATTCAATAAATATCGTATCACAAAATCCGACACAATTTTTACATTTGCTATTTTACCAAATTTTTCCAAAAAATTTTCAACTTTTGCACAAAATACCCGATTTTTTGCTTTAACTGTCAAAACAGAGCAAACGTTTATTTATTTTTACCTATTTTAAACATAAAACAAATCAATACAAACCAATTTTGATAAAAGACTATAAGAAAAATTTATAATGGTGGTGGAAGTGGTGAAATGAAAGATCTTATTATTAATTCCGCTATGAAAAATATTGAAGCAAATTGCGATTATACGCAAGAAAAACTAGAAGAAATCCATTATGGACTGGCTAGTTTATATTCCACAATAAGCAAATCTGTCGTAATTTTCACAATATCCTACATACTAGGGAATGTAAAAACACTTCTAAAATTAATGGTCCTCTATAGTTTATTAAGATTAACTGGATACGGAGTACATGCTAAAAAAAGTTGGCATTGTTGGATATCGTCTATAATCATATTCTTATTACTACCTTATCTTTGTGAAAACTTAATCATAAACTATAGGGCTAAAGTTACATTAGGCTTTATTTGTGTAACAATGTTAGGTTTCTTCGCTCCTGCAGACACCGAGAAAAGACCATTAATAAACAAAAAAAGAAGAACTACTTATAAAGTCCTCAGCGCATTATCCGGGTTACTTTATACAGTATCGTTCTTCTGGGTTAAGAATAATACTTTAAGTAATTGCATATTATTTGCTTTAATTCTTGAAACTGTATTAGTCTTACCAATTACCTATAAAATATTTGGCGTAAAATATAATAATTACAAAAATTATATTGCCAAATAAATATTAAGAAAGGAGGAAAAAATATGAGAATATTTGCTAGTTTAGTTGGTTATGTTGGAGAATTCTTCGCAAAGACAACTGCTAATGCTTGTTGGTTAGGGTTCTTAGACGAAGAAGAATGTCCAAAAAGTCTTTTAAAATAAACTAATTTATTACTACCTTTAGAAAACCTTTAGAAAAAAACTAAAGGTTTTTTTACACTTTATTTAATTATATAATAAATACAACTAAGATTTAGAATAATTATTGTTTTATTTCCAAAATAGTTGCAAACTTATTATTTGTAATATTTCTCTCTAACTTAAGTTTATTACTTTCTTGTACAATTTTATCAACAATATATAATCCATATCCACGATTATCTCCTTTAGTAGAATAACCCTTTATATCGATAACATCAAGATTTACTTCATTATTAAAAGTATTTTCAATATAAATGTATAAAGTAGAGTCGTCAGAATATATATCCAACAATATATATTTAATTTCACAGTCAATAGTTGCTTCAATAGCATTATCTAATAAAATACCTAAAATTTTACATATCTTATAATACAATTTTGCATCAATTTGATTAAATTTATCTTCTATTTTAGATTCAATAAACAAATTTAAATCAATATTATTAACTCTTATATCTGCTAACTTCAAATAAATTGCACCTTTTATACCTTTAGGAACTTGATATAATTTAGAATATAATTTCGACTCTTTATTACTATATGTTTTTATTAAGTCATCTATCATATCATCAAATTCTACACTAGATTTATTTTTATAACTTTTTAATACAACTAAATTATTAAACATCTCGTGTCTATTAATTCTATCTTTATCAAGAATCCTTTCATATTCTTCCATTAACACAAGTAATCTTTTTTGTTCTTCTTCAATTTGTTTACTTTTAAAATATTCATAAATTGCTAAAATAATAACTAAAAATAAAAGAAATAAAAGTAATGTAGTAACAATAAACATTTTAAAATCAACTACTACAACATTAATATGAGCAATATAAACTACTATGCAAAACGTCAAAAACAAAACAAACGCGGCTATTTTATTCTTATGAATAATAATTAATTCCAAAAATTTATTTATCATAATAATACAAAATTCGTTATAAGTAATTAACAACAAAAACAATGAATCTGCAAAAGTACAATATGCTTTCAAAATAAAAGCCTGATATAAAGTTAATGAATCAAAAGGTGGCGAAAACAAAATTATACTCAATATTGAATAATCAATAAGAATTAATATTAAATAAATAATTAAAAATTTAAGCAATAATTTAAAAATATTATCATTAAACGTTATCTTAAACAAAAACAAGATACACGAAAATGAAGCCAAAATTTTAGGTACATCAGGCAAATAAACATTAGAAACAAGCATAATAAAAGACAAGACAAAAATTAATATGTAATTAATTTTCACTTGCTTTTGACCAAGTTTAGAATAAAATTTAACAAGCGCATAAAAATTCAAGTAGATAGATATGAAAGAAAAAGTAATACTAAATAATGCCATTTTCTGCCAACTCCTTTTTATGAGTCTTAGATAAGAATGGAGCAACTACACCACTATCGAAAATAATCTTATTTTCGCTCCAAACATATGCATCTACTCTACTAGTATTAACTATACAAGCCTTATGAGTAAATACAAATTCACTAGGTAACAATTCTTTAACCCTAACTAAATTCATTGGTATCTTATATTCTGAATTATCAGTAACTATTACACTCTTTCTTTCAATGGTATCTTTATAAATATATAATATCTTATTAAAATCTATACTATAATCAACTTTACCTATCCTATACTTAAAATTATCTCTAACTTCTATTTGTTTCAAGCAAATATCAAACAACTCGCATAAATTCTTCTCACCTTCAAATTGCTTACTTACAAAATCTAATATTTGTAATCTTTGCTTAAATGTTTCCATAGCCATACCGCCATTAACAGTATATACTATGATCGGACTTACCCAATCATGTTTTCTAATCTTCCTAGCCACATCAATAGCAGTAGCACCTCCAAGTTCAAAATCAAGTACATAAATATGATGGGCATCGTGATTTTCTATCATATCATTTAAATCGCTAGAAACCTCACTAAATATAAGAATATCAAAATCCAATTTATTTTTCATCATATAATTAAAAATTATTCTTTTTGTCCTTTTTGAATGATTTGCATTATCTTCTACAACTATAAAATCTATCACTATTATCAACTCCAGTATTCTTCCTATTTAATAATACCATTTATTTCAAAAATATAACAGGGATAAGCAGTGCCAGTTTTTAGTATTTTTTAGTATTATTTTATTCTCTTAATATAATGTATCACTTTTTTATAAACTTTTCTACTAAAATTTAACAGAAATTAAAAGAAATTTAAAAAAGTAATCAAACAAGTGACAAAAAACGACTAATACAATTGATTAATCGTCTTCAAAATAATCTTATCTAAATTGTCAGTAAGACCAAGTTTTAGTGCAACTTTTACAAAACAACTTTTCTTAATATGTAAAAATGTTTTCATTGACCTGCACATTCTATCACTCACTTGAGCATTTGTTTCCCTTTCTTCAATAGAATAATGAAACACCAAAAGTTCGTCGTCACTTAGTATTGCTTTTACTTCTTTTATTTTCTTCTCAAACGCATCTATTTCGTCTAGTATTTTCTGTCTTTTTTCTACAATACTTAAAACAGGTTGTGATTTACCTCGATTATTACTAACTACTTGAATATCACCACTACCAAGCATTGAGTCTATATAAGACTGAGCAACGTTAATCTCGTAGTTGTATTTATCAAACTCCTGAAATATCGCATTTGTTAATTTTTTCATATTGAAATTTTCTATATAAGATAACTTCAATAACGCTCTTACGTTTACCATAACTCCCCCTCACATCATTTAAAATTTCTAATTAGTACCTTATTTTACTATATTTTACATAAAAGTCAAGGCAATTTTACTTATTTAAATGCATTTTTGCTTTTTAAATAGTATTAAATAGGAATTAATTTAAAAATAGAAGTTTAAAAAATAACTTCTATCATATTCATTTTATCATTACAGTATATAAAAGAAAAGAGTCAAATTTATAGTAAAAAATGTAGTAATTATAGTAGTACTTAACTTACCAAACATTAAAACTATCAACTACATCTTGCCAAAAAGTATGACTCTTACTAAAAAATTCTTTACTCATTATAAATAATCATAAACAAAAAAAGATTAAAATTAATCTCCTAAAATTAATCTTCTTTTAATTCGTCTAAATTTAGTGTATAAAAGTTTTCAGGATCCATCAAAGTTCCATTATAATAAACTTCAAAATGAAGCGAAGTTGTATAATTTGAATTAATACTAGAGTTACCACTTGTTGCAATTACTTGTCCTTGAGTAACTGTATCTCCTTCTTTTACTGCAACTTTATCAACACCTTGATATACACTAATTATCTTATTTTCATGTTCTACCTTTATAATATTTCCTAAAATATCGTCTTCCTCAACACTTACTACTTTACCGCTTAACACACTTACAACATCAAACACGGTTTCACTTATATAATCCACACCAGAGTTTTGCATATAAGTATTTTCATAATATATTATCGCGTGTTCTTGACTTTTAGCATCGTCTTCAAAATCATAAAAATATCTACCCACTGTCACATTTTCAGAATTATAAGGACGAATTATAGTATTTTCATTATTTTGATTTTCCTCTGTCCCATTTGTCTCATTATCGTTATTTTCTACTTGTCCATTATTTTCTTCTCCTTGAACAGGTACACTTTCGTCGTCTATTAAGCCATTTACAGTATAATCAAAATCGTCTTGTTCAGTTAAATATTTATTAATACTAACTGCAGTAAGTATCACACACCCAATTACAGCAAGTACTGCAACTAGATACATACCAGGTATAAACATTCTTTTAACATCAAATTTCTTCATTGCTCACTCTCCTACTTATAATGTGAACAACTTTATAAAAATTATACCTAAATTGATTTTAATTCTGTTCCTTTATAATAATGTGCCAAAATTTCTTCATATGTATACCCTAGTTTAGCCATCTCATTAGCGCCATACTGACTCATACCAACCCCGTGACCATAACCTCTTGTAGTAACTTTTACTTCACTACCACTAATATCTATATCAAAGTCTGTACTTCTTATCGCTAATTTTTTTCTTACATCTGTTCCCTTAAACTCTTTATTGTTAATTATAATTTTATCTACTCTTCCACTTTCACTTCTTGATATCTCTCCTAACTTTATTTGTTCCACACTATCTAAACCTAACTTATCTAAAAATTCAGTTTTGCTAAATGTTACTTCTTTAGTAAATGAAGATAAATTTTTATCCCAATAAGAATCTACACTAACTAAATAACTCCTGCTTTCACTAAATACATTGCTAACATTTTCAGTCATACCATTAGACATACTAAAGTAAAAAGACTCAATTATATCCCCTTCATAAGAAACATATTGATTTTTAGTACTATTAACAGCCTCTAAAAGTATATCATAATATTTTTGATAATCACTACCCCACTTATTTTTCATATCTTCTACTGAATTAAAACATTGGTCAGTATTAGTCGCAACATAAGATTTAGCATTATTAATTTTATATAAATAAAACGTACGAACAGCAACAGCCATAGCCTTTAAAGCCTCAAAATTAAAAGAAGCAGGTACTTCACAAGCCACTACTCCTAATACATAATCGTCTATATTCATAGATAAATCACTGCCATTAAAACTTAGTTTTACTAGTATTTCTTGTTCTTCATCTTGCTCACTATCCTCTACTATATCGCTAACTTCTTCATACTGTGCCTGAGAAAGTTCATTAACTTCCATATCTTGTAAAGAATTATCTAATGTCAAAAAATACACTACCAATAATACAGGTATCAATATCATATATATTTTCATATTTATATATATGCTACTAACTTTCCATTTATTCTTTAATTTTTAAAATTTTATTATCTATCTCTTATTCCTTACTTTTCTCTTTTTCTGTCTTCTTTTCCTTTTTATCTTTCTCTATTTCTTTTCCTACTTTCTCTTCCTTTTCTTTATTATCACATTTCTTATTATCTTCTTTTTTCTTTGTATGACTTCTATTTTCTAATTCTTTTATCTTATTAATCCTTCTTGAATATCTTTCTTCGTCACTAAAACTAGATTTTAAAAATGTATCAACTATATCTTTAGCTTCTAAAAATAATATTTCTCCAGAAAAACTTATAACATTAGCATTATTATGCATCTTTGAAACCTTAGCCTCATACGCACTATCCACCTTAGCGCACATTATCCCAGGTACTTTATTCGCACATATACTCATACCTATTCCAGTCCCACATATTAAAATACCATAAGTTATCTCCCCAGCATTTATAGCATCACACACCCTAATGGCATAGTCATTATAATCACATAAAACCCCAGAGTCTGTTCCATAATCTATAAACTCTATTTTTTTCTTTTTAAAATACTTTTTTAACTTTTCTTTTAACTTAAAGCCCCTATGGTCAGAAGCAATTCCTATTATCATTTCCATCACCTAATATAATCATAAAATAAAACGCAAAAAAAATAAAGTGATAAATTAAAAATAGTCATAAACTTGACTATTTAATTCCATATTTTTCTTTAAACTTTTGTACATTACCAGTTCTTGCTGTAACTTGTTTACCTGTATAAAAAGAATTGCATTTATTACAAGTTTCTAATTGTATTTCACTTTTAGTACTTTTTACTACAAACTCATTTCCACAAGCACATTTTACCTTACACTCTTTAAGTTCTGGATGAATTCCCTTTTTCATAATCATTCTCCTTTCGCCATAGTTATAATTAAAATAACTATAGAAACTTTTTCTCGTAAGATAATATATCATTATTTTTTAATTTTTTCAAGTTTTTTTAGTAAAATGTTAATCCTTTTTTAAAATGTCAGTATGTGATTTTTTTAAAATGTCAGTACTCTTATACAAGAATATATTATAATTTATTGATAGGCAAATCATTGATAATAGGCAGTAATAATTCGTCATACTTATTGTAATATCTTATTTTTAAGATATTACAGATTCCATAAGAATTGTTACTGAGTTCCTGTTGTCAATGAGGAACTATCAATAAATTCACTATAATAAAAACTGACATTTTTAAAAAATCTTAACAGTTTTTTTAGTAAAATTCCATATTAATTAATATATTTAATACTTGAATTAACAACTTATCCTCATTAGAAATCTCAAAATCACTTATCCCCATTATTGCCCCAATCGCGTCAGCATCAACTATAATAGGTACTAAATAATAATATTTATCTACACTTTCTTCATTTAAATTAAATATATGCCCACTTTCTATTTTTCTTTCCTCTATCATATTTTTAATTTTACTATCTATAACTTTATCTATAAAATTATTTTTAGTATCTACTATCACTTTTTCTTTATCAGTAATTAATACATCACCTTTAAATAATTTTGCAAAATTTTCTAAATACTTAGTAGCATTTTCTTTAATTGTTAATACTTTTTGATATTTTTTTAATATAATTTTATCTTCTTCAATATATATTTGTACATCTTCTCCGTTATGAATATTCAAATTTTTTCTTATCTCTTTAGGAATAACTATTCTACCTAAACTATCTATTTTTCTTATTACTCCAGTATTTTTCATAAGCACCTCTAAAAATATTTTATCCCTAATCTATAAAATTATACCATTTGACTTTTTTAAATATATACTTTATACTTTAATTAGGTGATATTATGAAGTATACAGTAGACATTATAGTTGAAATTCCTATGGGAACAAAAAATAAATTTGAAGTAAATAAACAAACAGGAAGAATTACTTTAGATAGAGTTTTATATGGCGCTTTTGCTTATCCAGGAGAATATGGTTACATTGAAAACACATTGAGTGAAGATAACGACCCACTAGATATATTAGTAATAAGTTCATATCCAACTTTCCCAGGTTGTGTTGTATCTGCAAGAGTTTTAGGTTATCTAACAGTAATTGACAATGGCGAACACGACGAAAAAGTAATAGCCGTTGTTGATAAAGACCCTAGATTTGAAAACATCAATGATTTGCACGATTTAACCGAACATCAAAAATTAGAAATAAAAGACTTCTTTGAACATTATAAAACATTACAAAATATCAAAGTAGAAATCAAAAACTTCCATAACAAAGAAGAAGCAATTAAATTAATTGAAAAATGCAAAAATAATTATAAAAAATAAGTGAACTTAAACTTATTTTTTTATTTACTAACAAAAAGAACATACCCTTTTATATGCTCTTTTCAATATAATTAACTAAATCATAAATATAATAAATGTAATGTTTTTCATTATTAATCTTATTTAATGATATATTTATAGAGTTATTTCTATAAACAAAATTAAATTTTGAATTAATTCTAGTAGACTGAATAAACAATTCTTCAATATTAAGTTTTTTAAACAACGCCTCGTCTAATTTTATACTAAATTTCATTCTGTCATTTATAAGTAATTTGATTTTTAATCTATTCATAATCTTTTCTACAAGTTCTTGATACATATAAATTTTTAACTTATCGTCTATAAAACCAAACCTATCTTCTATCTCACTCATAACATTTTTTAATTCATTTTCATTATTAATTTGCGCAATTTTTTTATGTAATTCTATTATAATAGCGTCTTCGTCACTATAATCACTACTTATATGATTAGTTGTATCGTCAATTTTAACTTCGTCTTTTACTTCTTCTTCACTACTAACCCCAGCAAGTTCTTCGTTTATTAATTCCATATACATATCAACTCCAACCGAATCTATAAATCCAGCCTGTTCTCTACCAAGTAAATCTCCAGCCCCTCTTATGCTAAGGTCTCTCATTGCAATTTTATATCCACTACCTAACTCAGTAAATTCTTTAATTGCATCTAACCTTTTAACAGCAGTTTCAGTTAATACTTTTGCTTTATCATACATTAAATAAGCATACGCCTGTCTATCACTTCTACCAACACGCCCCCTAATTTGATAAAGTTGTGAAAGCCCAAATCTATCTGCATCTATTACTATCATAGTATTAGCATTAGGAATATCTATTCCATTTTCTATTATAGTAGTGCTTACTAACACATCAAACTTGCCTTGATTAAATTCATACATCACATCCTGCATAGCGTCTTTATTTAGTTTCCCGTGTGCATATTTTATAGAAACTTCAGGTAACAATTTTGTAAAACCATCTACTAAACTTACCATATCTTCTACTTTATTATATAGGATAAAAACTTGCCCATTTCTCGCTTTTTCTTTAAGTACTACTTCCCTTAAAATATAAGGATCATAATTTATTACATAAGTTTGAATAGGTATTTTATTTTTAGGTGGTGTTTCTAATAAAGACAAATCTCTTACTCCAATTAAACTCATTTGTAAACTTCTAGGTATAGGAGTAGCAGATACACTTAACACGTGAACATTAGACTTAATTTCTTTTATCCTTTCTTTGTGCATTACTCCAAATCTATGCTCTTCGTCTATAACTAAAAATCCTAAATCTTTAAATTTTATATCGTCACTTAATAATCTATGCGTTCCAAAAATTATATCTATTTTGCCATTTTTTAAATCTTCTAAAATTTCTTTAGTTTCTTTCAAAGTAGTATATCTATTTAATACTGCAATATTTATAGGAAAACTTTTAAATCTATCTTTTGCAGAAACATATTGTTGATATGATAACAAAGTTGTCGGACATAAATACATTACTTGCTTACTATTCATAACCGCTTTAAACATCGCACGAAAAATTACTTCAGTTTTGCCATACCCAACATCTCCACAAAGTAATCTATCCATAGGTTTAGCGCTTTCCAAATCAGCCTTAATCTCACGAGTGCACCTTAATTGGTCAGGAGTTTCTTCGTACATAAATTCATTTTCAAATAATACTTGCTCTGGAGTATCTGCTAAAAAAGGTTCTACTTTTGCCACATTTCTTTCTTTATATATCTTTATAAGTTCTTCACTAATATCCTTTATTCTATTTCTAATTTTCATTTTAGTCTTTTGCCACTCAACACTATTTAATTTATAAATAGTAGGTTTAGCGCCATCTTTAGAAGAATATTTATATAACTTATCAACATTATCTATAGATAAATAAAGTTTATCGTCTCCTTTATATTTAATTAAAATATAATCTTTCTCCATACCATTTTTCATAATAGTAGTAATGCCCATATAAACACCAATACCATTAGTCTTATGTACTACATAATCTCCGATTTCTAACTTATCAATTGATTCTATTTTTTTACCTATTTTATATCCAGTATCATATTTTAATTTAATATTAGACTGACATAAATCATTTTTAGATAAATATCTTACACCATTATAAATAAAACCACTTAGTATATTAACATCTATAATTTTATTACTATTAACATTTAAAGTCTTAACAAATTCTTTATCTTTACTACATAAATAAGTGTTATCTTCTTTTAAATCTAAATTAAATCTCTCTATATCATTAGAATAACTTTCTACTCTTTCTGCCTTAAATTCTAAATCATATTTTTGACTATTATTTATAGTATCTATAAATATATTGAAATCATTTTTCATATCTTCAAGACTAAACATAGTATTCTCGTCTTCATAATGTTGCATTTGTTCAGTTATAATCTTTTGAACATTTTTTATTTGAAAATAATCTTGATAAATTATAATAGGTTTATCTAAATAGTCTATTATATTTGAATTACTATCTTGATATTCGTCAATAACTGGTTTAATAACATACTCATTTATTTTATCTAATGATAACTGTGTATTTTCGTCAAAATATTTAATTTCTTCTATTTCATTATCAAAAAATTCTATTCTAATTGGATGTTCTTGAAATA
>CANRGI010000014.1 GCA_947630095.1 uncultured Bacilli bacterium | reverse complement strand
TGCTAAAAAAATGGGACTTAATAATGTAAATATTGACCCTAAAATCATGGGTAGAGTAGAAGCAATAGTATTATCAATGACTAAAGATGAAAGAAAACATCCAGAAATTCTTAAAGCATCAAGAAAAATTAGAATAGCAAAAGGTTCAGGAACAAGTGTAGAAGAAGTAAATAGATTACTTAATCAATTTGAACAAATGAAAAAAATGATGAAAGACATTACTAATGGTAATATGAAACTTCCTTTCTAAATTAAAAACAATTACTTTAATTAATATACCTATACCAAATTTCACTTTAATACATAAGATATATTGAAAAGGAGTGAGATTATGAATAACACAAATGGTATGTATTCTAATTATGAAGTAGAGCAAGGTGCTTACAAAGAGTCTTGCAATATGGGTTACGTAGGAGCATCTTCTATGTCAGGTATGAGTACAAGTCCAATTTATGAATGTCCTCAAGAAAGAGTAATACATAGAGAATTTGTTCACGAAGTACCACATATATGCCCAATTAACACTAAAATAGTAAACCATCATATTTATAAACACACTTATAGTCCTTGTTACACTTGTTGTGAGGAAAATGAAATCTGTAACATAGACCAAGGTTGTTGCAATAATTTCTAATTATTCAGGGTTTATCCCTGTTTTTTTTACAAAATTTCTTCTCTTTTTTCACTTTATAGTTTATAATATAACATCAAGGTGAGGTTTTATGCTTAGTCTAAATGATAAAATAAATTTTTACTTGACTACTTACGATAAATTTGGGAAAATTTTAACGTGCATAGATATTTTAACAAACTTAGAAGTAAAAGAAAGTCATAATTTTACTTTTAGTAACATAGAAAATTTACCAAGGGATAGTAAAGTTATAAAAATATCTCTTATGACTTCTAATCAAAATGCAAACACCACTTCTCTCATTAGGACAATCCACATAGGAAAAGAAGCAACTTACATAAGTTTGTTTAATAAGATAAAAGGTTACAAAGTAATTGAAACAGAAGACCTTTTAAAAAGGGTAGGCTTACTTAAAGCAAACGAGCGAGTTCTTTATCACATTGACAAAGAAAGCAAAAAATTAATAGTTTATGACGTTCTCACTCCAACTTCTTTTGCCCTTTCTAATTTAAAAGAAGTAACTGACTATGTAAATATCTATAGAAAAAATGTAAAAGCATTTTACAAGAATTTAGAAAATTTAAAAATATTAAAAAAATAAAAGGAGACAATTATGTTAGGAAAAAAAGATTATATAAAATTAAAAATGGTATTCTGTGATGCCTTTGGTACTTTATTAAAAAGTGATAACTACCACTTAACAGGCAGAGTAGACATATATGAAGATAATAATAGTGAATTTAATTTAAAGAAATTACAAAGTGTAGTAATAGGTAAGATAATAACTGTAAACGATTTAAAAGACGAAGTAAACATAACTTTACTAGGTAACATTGACTTGACAAAAGAAGACACTAAACTAGTTAAATTTACTCCCTATGGCAGTTATACAACATTTTGTAGATTACTTAAAACTGACGAAATAGTAGTAGAAGATATAGAAGCATTACTAGAATATATCACTTTAATTAAAGATAAATTTATAACTATTAATAATGAAATAACAAATATAAAAAAATTAATTTATAAGCATACTTACTAGTGTGTTTTTTTCTCTATATGATGTATAATAATCTTGGAGGTACATTATGACTATAACTAAAACAAATTTTATAAATTACACTAGATGTGATAGATATATAAGTTTAGAAGAACTAAAAAATGATGTATTAAATAGTGAAAAATCACTAGAAGATTATCTAAAAGACGAAGAAAAATCTCAATATAAGGAAATCGCGTCCACTATGTTTAGGTCTGATAAGGATGGTTTAATAGACACTACTGTTAAAATTGATAACAAATTAAATTCTATGCTAGATTACTATAAGGAAGTTGAATTAATCGCGGGTAAAGAAGCAGAATTACTTTTTTCTTCTCCTTGTAAATACAGTAAAGAAACATATAATGAAGAAAGTTTTTCATTTTCTAAAAATGGTTTAAAATATATTTGTTTTGTAGATATTTACAATGAAACTGATAATGAAATAAATATAGTTGAAGTTAAATCTAGTACTAGTAGTAAATATAAAGATTTATCTTATTCTATTGATAAAAATAAATTTCCTTTATTTATTAAAGAAGATAATGTATATAAATTATCTAAAAAACCACCTGTATCTAAAAGTTATGATAAATGTATTAGTAAATTATTAAATAGATTTGAAGATACTGGTAAATATGTTTATGATTTAGCAGTCCAAAGATATTTTATCGAAGGCTACCTAAAAGAAAATAATTTAAATAAAAAAGTTAATTATTATTTAGCATTTCTTAATAATGAATATACTTATGATGGCTATACTGAACATAATAAAAGAGTTTATAAACCTGATAGTAAAGGTAATAAAATAATAGAATTTTTTTGTATGAACGAAATAACTAAACTATACCTTCCTTTAATTGATAACGAAAGAATTACTTTAGAAACTCATATATTTGAAGATTATACTGTAACTCCTCACGTGGGAGAATACTGTGCCTTAAATAAAAGTACTGAGTGTATTTATAAGAATATATGTTTTAAAAATGTACCTAGTAAAAATTCTAGTTTTAACTATAAAAAGTTTACTAAATTTGACGATGGTAAAATAAAATATAATAAGTACGATTTAGTTAATAAAGGAATACTAAAATTAGATGATGTACCTATTTCTTGGCTTAAAAACCCCAACCATATAATTCAAAGAGATTGTTATGATAATAACAAAGTGTATATTAACAAAGATAAAATCGCGTCTGGCCTTAATAGTTTAAGTTATCCTATATATCATTTAGACTTTGAAACATTTCAGTGTCCTTTACCTAGATTTAAAGGAGAGCACCCATTTACTCAAAGTCCATTTGAATTTAGTCTTCACATCGAGTCTGCCCCTGGAGTATGTGATTTTGACTTAGACAACTTTGTATTTCTAGCAACTTCTAATAAAGACGAAAGAAGAGAGTTAGTTAAAGCATTAGTAAGTCATATACCTATAGAAAAAACAGGTGGATGTATTTTAGCCCAAAATGTAAACTTTGAAAAAGATAGATTAAAAGAATTAGCAGAAATATTCCCTGAATATAAAAAAGAATTATTAAAAATGAGAGAAAGTGGTAGAGATTTATTAGAAATAATAGATACTAATAAAAAACTATATACGTCTCTTGGTTATTCTATAGAAGATGCTAGTACTATGAATTACTATAGCACTGAACAAAGTGGTTCATTTTCCATTAAAAAGACATTACCTTTATTTACTAATTTAAGTTATAAAGATTTAGAAGTCCAAAATGGAGTAGAGGCTCAAATTGAATATTCTCGCTTTGACACTTTATCTGAAGAAGCATTAAATCGTTCAAGAAGTGCATTAATTGATTACTGTAAACAAGACACATGGGCTATGGTTCAAATACTTAAAGGTTTAAGAAAAGAGATAGAATAGTTTTGTAAAATTTATGTAAAAAAATTGGAAAAAACTTGAGTAAAAAATACGTTCATAGTATATTAAAATAAAGGAGAGTGAAAAAGGGTATGATATATCCGTCAATAGACAAATTACTAAACATAGTGGATTCTAAATATAAACTAGTACACGTTACTTCACAAAGAAGTAAGCAAATGTTAGAAAATAACCACTATCAAATGAGAGAAAATGAATACACTGCCAAAAAACCAATAGGCCGTGCATTAGAAGAATTAGAAAAAGGTTTAATAAAAATTAAAGAAGATTAATAATCTTTTTTTTAATAAAAACAAAGGGAGGTGTTATCTATGAAGATTATTAAATACAAACTTATGTCAAAAGATAGATATAAAGTAACATTTGATACAGGTTCTGATATAATTTTATATGAAGATATAATTTTAAAATATAATTTACTTACTAAAAACAATATAAATTTAGAATTATTAGAAGAAATAATGAACGAAAACATATATTATGAAGCATATGATAGATGCTTAACTTACATTGAAACAAAACTTAGAACTACTACTGAAATATCTTCTTATTTAGAAAATAAAGGATATGATAATTCTGTTATAAAAAGTGTAATAGAAAAACTAACAGATAATGGCTTTCTAAATGAAAAAGTCTATATTGAAGCATATGTAAATGATAAAATAAATTTATCTAATATAGGGCCTTATAAAATAAAAAGAGAACTTTTATCTTTAAAACTAGACGAAAACTTAATTGACGAATACTTATCTAAAATACCTGATAATGTTTGGAAAGATAAAATAGAGAAGATTATTGATAAGAAATTAAAACTTAATAAAAACAAATCTTCTAATAATATTAAAAGTAAATTAAAAGTAGATTTATTTAATCTAGGTTATGATAATAACTTAATAGATAATTCCATAGAAAATATAAAGATAAATGATACAAAAGCAATAAAAGACGAATACACCAAGGCTTATAATAAATATTCTAAAAAATATAATGATTATGAACTAACTTATCAAATAAAATCTTATCTTTATAGAAAAGGTTTTGATAAAAATGATATTGAAAATATAATGTACGAATTAAAAAAGTGATGCTGCCATCACTTTTTACTTATTATTCTTCGTAAGTTTCTTTGTATTCACTATCTAAGTCTGAGTCAGTTATATCCATTTCGTATTTTTCTCTTAATGCTTTAAGTGCTTTAGACCTAAATGTAGTATCATTTTCTACAGTTTCTTCTGCTATAGTACTAATGATATCTTCTCTAATATCGTCAAGACTAGGCTTATCTGCTTGTGCAGTCTTATAGATTATATGATATCCATATTGACTTTTAACAGGTTCTTTAGAGTAAGTTCCAACTTGTTGTGCTACAACTGCTTCCATAAAGTTATCGTCAAAATTATCGTCATAGTTAAATGAACCAAGAGAACCACCAGAGTTTTTAGTTCCGTCGTCGTCACTTAATTCTTTTGCCAAAGTAGCAAAATCTTCTCCATTATTAAGTCTATTGATAACTTCTACTGCTTTATCATATGCTTCTTTCTCTTTTTGTGCTTTCTCGTCAGCACTCATTGAATCAGTAGCGTCACTCTTAATCAAAATATGACTAGCACTTATATCCCCAATAGCGACATTATTATAATAATCTTCTATTTGGGTATCATTTACTTGAGTTTTAGCATAATCTAAATACCAAAGATTTTTCCTATATTGTAGTCTTAAGTAATCTTTTAAACCACTTTCATTTTTAACTCCAAAATAAGAAGTGATATAAGTAGAAAATGAATCTCCCCATAAATCTTTATAATAATCTACTGCTTGTTTAATATTCTCATTTTCATTTGCGCTTTCCTTATATTCGTGACTTAATAATAAATCGTCAACTAAATTCATAAGAGTATTAAACCCATCTTGTTCTTTTAATTTCTCATATAAGTCTTCTGCACTTATTCCTTCGTTATCTTTAAACTTAACAACACTTTCTTCCCCATTTTCTAAATGAGAAGTAGCACATCCACAAACTAAGAATAATATTGCTATAACTCCTAATATTTTTTTCATACATTTACCTCCATCACTAAATATAATAGCAAAAAAAGAGAAAAAACACAACAATTAGCACTCACATATTTTATATTTTTGCTTATAATACAAGTGTAAAGATAAAAAAGGAGGAATGTTTTATGAATTGTGGATGTGGTAATAACGGTTTATCAGGTGCTGCTTTTGCTTTGGTTTTATTCATTTTATTAGTAATCATACTAGGTGCATTTATCTAAATTAAAGGGGGTGTTATAAATGAACTGTGGTTGCCAAAATACTAATACCTGCTGTGGTGGTAACAATGGATATGGTAATAGTTTCTTTGTAATTTTAATTTTATTTATACTTTTAGCAATAATCTTCGGAGCCTTTGTAGGGTGGTAAGTTTTTAATTAAAAAGGGGAGTCCTAAAAAACTCTCCTTATTTTTTTATTAATTGAAATCTATATTCTTGTTTTACTTCTGGATACTTATTTTTATCTACCAAACTTAAAAAATCATTTTTATTTCTAGCCCATACTTCATTAGTATTTACATTAGTGTATATTACTAAATCTTCTAAATTTTCACTATCTTTAGCAATTAATAGAACTTTATATAAATTCCCTTTAAAATGTTTATAAACACTTCCTATTTCCACATCTCTATCCATATTTTACTCCATAATCTTCTTATATATATTACTTACACTTATCTTTTCTTGATGTGTATATTTAGGTATAATGTGTAAATGAAAATGTTTTATTTGTTGTGCTTCTCCATTATTTTGAATAAGTACAACACTATTAGGTTTTAATTTATCTTCTAATAATTTCTTAATTTTTTTACTTACTTCCATAATATGAGTTAACACTTTTATATCAATATCGTCTAAATCTTTAAAATGTTTTTTAGGCACAATTAAAGTATGGCCATTACTATTAGGAAAAGCATCTAAAAATACTTTAACAACCTCATCTTCGTATATAGTATAAGAAGAAACCTTACCATTCACAATATCACAAAACAAACAATCTTCCATAGTTTAAACTCCTTTCTAATTAAATTATAAAAAATAATCTTTTAAAAATCAACTTTAGTCATATACAATTAACTATATTTTTTCATAAATTATATTGTAGGTGATTAAATATGAATTATAATTATTATTTTCCAATGAAAGAAAAAGATATAATATATTTTGATAATGCCGCTACTACATATAAACCTATAACAGTTATAAATAAAGAAATAGAATACTTGACTACTTATACATCAAATGCTCACCGAGGAGACTATAATATAAGTTTTAAAGTAGACGACGAAATAGATTACACTAGAGAACTTGTTAGAAAATTTATTAATGCTAAAGATAAAAGTGAAATAATATTCACTCAAAATACTACAGATAGTATGAATTTAGTAATAAATGGTTTCTTTGAATATTTACTAAATGAAGGTGACGAAGTAATACTAACTAAAAGTGAACACGCTTCTAATATAATGCCTTGGTTAATGCTTAAATTTAAAAAAGGTATAGTAATTAAATATGCCCATTTAGATGCAGATGGTTCTCTATCTTTAGAAAGTATTAAAAAAGAAGTTACAGAGAAAACTAAAGTAATAAGTATAGCCGAAACAACTAATGTAATAGGCGATACTAGGGATATAAAGTCAATTACTTCTTATGCCCACAAAAAAGGTATATACGTCCTAATCGACGGAGCACAAAGTGTACCTCATAAAAAAACTGATGTAATAGATACTGACATAGATTTTCTTGCCTTTTCTGCCCATAAGATGTGTGGTCCAACTGGAGTAGGCGTTTTATATGGTAAAAAAGAATTACTTATGAAAATAATTCCAACTCGTCTAGGTGGAGGAATGAACGAACTATATAAAGAAGATAACATTGAGTTACTTGATTTACCTTATAGATTAGAAGCAGGTACTCCTAATATCGAAGGAATAATAGCCTTTAGTGAAGCGATAAAATTCTTAAATGAAATCGGTATGGATAACATAAGTAAAATAGAATTGAATTTAAGAAATTACTTAATTAATGAACTTAAAAAGATACCATATATACATATTTATAATGAAAAAGGTGCATCTACTGTACTTATTAACATAGATGGTATTACTTCAGGTGATTTGGGTCTTTACTTAAATACATATAATATCTGTGTAAGAAGCGGTAAACACTGCGTTAAAATGTTAAGTGACGAAATGGATATATTAGATACTGTTAGAATAAGTCTTTATTTTTATAACACTTATGAAGAAATAGATGTATTAATTAAAGCATTAAGTGATTTAGAAGGTATAAAATCATATGCCGAAGGAAAAAATAAAAATATATAAATATTAAAAATTGGGGATACTAAACATCTCCAATTTTTAATTTTAAAACTACTATTATATATAGAAAGAACAAAAATTAAAAATTAAACCCATTAAAATTTAAAATCTTGAATTTGCTATTTTTTAAATAATATGTTAAAGTACTCAAACGAAAGGAGGAAAAATGCTAAATAACGTTATCATAATTGGTAGATTAGTACAAACACCAGAAATAATTGAAACTGAAACAGGCTTAAAAAGAACAGTGATAGTAGTCGCAGTACCTAGAAGTTATAAAAACCCAGATGGAAAATACGAAGCAGATTTTATAAGATGTATATTATGGAACCAAACCGCTGAACACGCTTGTGAATATTGTTTAAAAGGAGATGCAGTAGGAATAATAGGTAAGATACAAGTAAGAAGATATAAAGAAAATGATACTACTAGATATATTACTGAAGTAATTGCTGAAAAAATAACTTTTTTAAGTAGTTTTACTCACTATAAAGAAGTAATGGAAACTAATTAATAGTTTCTATCCCCATGTTTCCACTAAAAATATATTATACATTTAACCTCTAATATTGTATAATTATATTAAGGCTTTAGAGTAAAAAAAATAAATCTTACTTATATCAAACTCTAAAGATGGAGGTGGAAGCATGAGAATGGAAACAATTTTAGAAAAATTAAAAGAAAAAACAAAACTGAGAGAAGAAGAAATAACTTATGTAGTAAATGGTTTTACAGATGGAACTATAAGTGATAGTCTTATGTCTAAATTCCTTTTATTAGTAAAAGATAATGGACTAACTTATGAAGAAACATTTTACTTAACTAAGGCTATGGTAAATTCAGGAGAGATACTAGATTTATCTAGTTTATCTAAAGTTGTAGTAGATAAGCACTCAACTGGAGGAGTAGGAGATAAAGTAACTCTTATAGTCGCCCCTATAGTAGCATGCGCAAATATAGGAGTAGCAAAAATGAGTGGAAGAAGTCTAGGCTTTACAGGAGGTACTATTGATAAATTAGAAAGTATCCCAGGTTATAAAGTTAATATAACTAATGAAGAATTTATTGACTTAGTAAATAAAAATGGAATAAGCATCATAAGCGCTACTAAATCCTTAGCGCCTGCTGATAAAAAGATATATGCTCTAAGAGACGAAATAGGTGCAGTAGAAAGTATCCCTTTAATAGCAAGTAGTATAATGAGTAAAAAAATTGCTTCAGGTGCTTCTTATATAGTTATTGATTTAAAAGTAGGTAAAGGTGCCTTTATGAAAGATGTAGAAAGTGCTACTAAATTAGCAGAATATATGATAGAAATAGGCAAGTATTTTAATTTAAAAGTAGTATGTATTCTAACTGATATGAATTACCCATTAGGTAGAACTATAGGAAATGCTTTAGAAGTAAAAGAAGCAAGTTATTTCTTCTTAGGTAAAAGAGAACCTAGACTAGAAAAGTTAATAAGAACAATATCAAGTGAAATGATTTCTTTAGGTTTAAATACTGATATTACTTCTTCCTTAGATAGGGTAGACTTCATTTTAAAAATGGGTCAAGCGACATCTAAATTTAAAACTTGGATAACTTCTCAAGGAGGAAAACTAAATGATGTACATATTAGTGATAAAAAGTTAGAAATAATCTCAAATGAAGATGGTTTTGTAAATGATTTAGACCCAATTAAACTTGCGCATCTAGTAAGTGACTTAGGAGCAGGAAGAAAGAAAAAAGAAGACACTATTGATTTAAGTGTAGGAATATATTTAAATAAAACTATCAATGAAGAAGTAAAAAAAGGAGATATATTAGCAACTGTATATTATAATAAAGAAATACCTGATATTGAAAAAAGAGTATTATCTTCATATAAAATAGAAAGTATTAAAAGTGAAGTTAAGGACATAATAATTAGTGTTATAAAATAAAGGAGAACTAATGAAAAAATATATAATAACACTTCTTATTGTCTTTTTTTCATTGACATTAAAACTACATGCCATTACAGATATAAGCATAAAAGGAGTAACTTTATCCCCAGAATTTAATGTATCTACTAAAGTTTATAATGCTTTTGTTAGTGAAGATACACAAATAATAGGAATAAATGTAACTAAATTACCAGAAGAAATTGTAACAGGTTCAGGTAGTATCAGTTTAAAAAAAGGCCTTAATGTAGTAGAAGTAATATCTTATATTAATGATACAGTAACAGACTCTTACACTCTAAATATAGTAAGAGGTAGTTTTACTTATAATAAAAAAGATGCTACTCTAAAAACTATTAAAATAGATGGAATAGACTTAAACTTTGATAGTAATATATTTGATTATACTTTAGAAGTACCTGAAGAATTAAAAGAATTAAAAATTGATTATAAAACAACTTCCCCTTATGCAGTATCCAAACTAAAAGGCGATTTATTTTTAGACCATAAAGAAAATAAAGTAACTATAACTGTTACTAGTGAAGATAAAAAAGAAACTAATACATATACTTTAACATTTAAAAAACTTATAGCAGAAAAAGTATCTAAAACAAAATCTTCTTTATTTGATAATAAAAACCTAGATAGTTTTGATTTAAAATTAGTTAGATATGCCTTAGGATTTTTCTATATAGTATTTTTATTAACATTATTTTATTTTGTATTTATTAAAAAGAAAAAGGCCTAATATAGACCTTTATATTTTACTAAATATTCTTCATAAGTTAAATTCTCATTTTTAATAACACTAGCAACTTCTAAACCTACATACCTGTAATGCCAAGGTTCATAATCATATCCTGTTATATATATTTTATCAAGTGGATACCTCATTATAAACCCATATTTATAAGCATTTTCATTTAACCATTCATATTGTTTAGTATCTCCAAAAGTTTTCTCTAAAGTTCCGTCAATACTTAAATCAATAGCAAGTCCAGTTTGATGTTCAGAGTGTCCTGGTCTAGCAGAAACCTTATCTGCTTCTTCCACTCCTCTTGAACTAACTTTATTATTATATATACTTTTTTGTGTTTCATAACTTCTATATCCACTTTGCGCTATTATCTTTAGTCCATCATTTCTCATTGCTTCCATCATTTCTAAAAGTTTATTTCCTGCTTCACTTTTCATTTTAACCCCTTCAACATTTATTAAGTCACTAGGTTCATAACTACTAGGAAGTTGATTATATTTATTTACTAATATTAATATATCTTCTGTATCAGTTATATTTTTAATAATCTCTTCGTCATAAAAAGGTTTATCTATAGATATATTAACGTTCATTATTACTTCACTATTAGAATAATTACTATTATTATATATCTTTCTAAATTTTCTATATGAAAATATTTTTCACTAACTAAACTATCTAAATTATCATATTTTTTATCTATTTTATCTATATCTTCTTCTTTTAAATTTTTTTCTATATTTTCTATTTCTTTATTAGAATAACCTAAACTACTTAAATGTTTATTCATTACTACTTCTTCTTTTTTATCATTAGTAAAAAATTCTATCATATATTTAATACCAAACCCTAATATAATTAACCCCACTAACACTATGAGTATATTACCATAATGTATAACAACTTTTTTCTTTTTCATTTTTACATCACCTTCTAATTAATTATATCATAATTTTAATAAAATATTATATTAAAAATGTTTATGTATTATTTTAAATGTAAAAGAATAGTATTTGAGTAGAGGTGTTTATGAAAAAATTAGTTTTAATTTTACTACTTTCATTAATTGCTTTACCAGTTTTAAATGCAGAAGAAAATATAGAAAATAATAATGAATTAACTTTAAAAAGTAAAAGTGGAATAGTAATAGATGCTAGTAGTAAAAAAGTATTATTTGAACATAATTCAAGCGAAACCTTACCACCTGCTTCTATGACAAAAATTATGACTATGTTATTAATTATGGAAGCAATAGAAAAAGGAACAATTAGTTATGAAGACCAAGTTACAATAAGTAAACACGCGGCTAATATGGGAGGTAGTCAGATATATTTAGAAGAAGGTAAAACTGCAAGTGTAAAGGAACTTTTAACATCTATTGCAATAGGAAGCGCTAATGATGCTGCAGTGGCAATGGCAGAAAAACTAGGTGGAACAGAAGAAAATTTTGTCGCTATGATGAACAAACGAGCAAAAGAACTAGGTGCGAATAACACACATTTTGTAAATGCACACGGCCTTGACGCTGAAGGACACGTATCAACTGCCCACGATATGGCTCTTATAGCATCAGAATTAGTATCTCATAAAGAAATATTAAATTTTACAGGTACTTACGAAACAACTATAACCCATCAAAATGGTCAAAGCATATGGTTAGTTAATACAAATTCTCTTATAAGATTTTATAAAGGTATGGACGGTCTTAAAACAGGGTACACAGAAAATGCAGGTTATTGCCTAACTGGTACTATGGAAAGAAACGGCTTAAGACTTATTACAGTAGTTATGAACGCAGAGAAAAAAGAAGATAGAAACACTGATACTATAAATATGATGGAATACGCTTTTAGTATGTATTATCAAACAACAATTATGAATAGTAATAAAAGTTTAGGAAGTATTTTTATAGATAATGCAGTTGGTAGAAAAGTAGATTATTACTTAGAAGAAGATATAAATGTAATATTAGATAAAAATACAAAAGACATAAAGTATGATTATGATATAGTTTTAGACGATATAAAAGCACCATTAAAGAAAAATGATAAAGTAGGGACTTTAACACTTAATTATAACGGCGAAGAAAAGAAATATAATCTTATAGTAAAAGAAAATATAAAAACTTCCTCTTATTTAAGAAGATATTTAAATTACTTTCAAGATATATTATCTGGTAAAGTAAACGTATTAGGTACTAAATGAAAAAGTATTTGATATTATTTACACTTCTATTATTAACTTCTTGTAAAAATATAAAGGATAATGATTATTTATATTTAGGTAACTATGTTTCAAATGATAATAATTCACATATTGATTTATCCTTAGTAGAAGAAGATAAAAGCATACATTATTACTTAAGTTATTATTTTAATAATTCATTAAAAGACGAACTATGGGGTACTTGGGACTTAAAAAGCACTAATAAATTACAAAATGATAACTATGATGCAATAGGTGTTTATAATGTTAAAATAGTAGATTTTAATAAAAATACTTTAGTTTTAGAAATAACTTTAAACGAATTACTTAATGAAGAACAAAAAGAAAATGTTATTCCTGATGGCATATATTATTTTTATAAGTGAAATACTTGACTAACAAATTTAATTATTGTATATTTATATTACATTTAATAAATGTTAATCGCTTCTAGGTGGTGCGAGCAATAAATGATCCTAGTCGTGAAATGTTAATCGCTTCCGAGCGGTGCGAGCAATAAATGAACTCGGTTGTATATGTTAGAAAACTCTAATTATTGTTGGAGTTTTTTGTATAATATTAATAAAGAAATATATTTGTCATTTTCCTAAAAATATTGACTTTCTTTACTAATTTATAGTATATTATTATTGCATTTAAGAAAAGTGCATAATAAGTAAATGTTACTCGCTTCTAGGTGGTGCGAATGATAAATGATCCTAGTCGTGAAATGTTACTCGCTTCCGAGTGGTGCGAATGATAAATGATCTCGGTTGTAAATGTAAACTCTATTAAAATAATGGAGTTTTTTATATCTCTTAAAAAGTTAAAAAACTACTGATTTGTAGTTTTAATCATAAAATATTTTTAGATAGGACCCTCTCTCTACCAATTAATTCATAATTATTCCAGCCATAACATTCGCTACCTTGAATATTTCCAAATTCGTCAAGTCCTATTTTTTCATTATTTTGAACTCTACAACTTCCATTAAGACAGTTACCACAATATTTATTTTTTATTAATGTCTTTAGATATTCTCTTTCATTAACAGATAATGAGTCTGCTAACTTGATATAAAATTCTTTAGGATTTTGAAGGACTTTATCAATTAAATCTTCTAAAGTAGAGGTAATTGTAATTTCTACATCAGAATTTAACTCTTCAAGCATATTTTCAATTTTTTCATATTTATCTAATATTTTTTGATGTTCCATTTTTATTGCTTCATAGTTACTTTGTGAGTAAAGTACTTCTCTGCGTATAATGTTACTATTATAATAAATTGCTTTATTTTTTGCTTCTGAAAAAGTATTAAATACTTGATTAACATAAATAGAATTAACACAATTAGAAAGAAAATTAAATGTTGGTATAGTTTCTTCAAATTTATTAGTATGCTCGTCACTTACTTCATTATATAAAAATACAACTTCATAATTTATTTGAGTATTGCCATCACTAGAATATGTTTTTCTTTCTCCAATAACATAGCATTTAGATACAATATTAGCAATAACTCCGTCTTCTCTTTCTTTTTCACTTGTTCCATAATAAGTACCAGTTTGTTTACTAATTGGCATAATGGCATATTTAATTGGATATTTTAAATAATTTTTATTTGTCATATTTAACCTCACTTTTATAGAGTATTCTAGCACCAATTAATTTAATTTCAAACATCTTTTAACTAATTAAATAAGCAAATATAATATGCAAAAATTTATTTTTTTCATAAAATAAAATGAAAGGAGTTAATTATGAATAATTCTTATCAAAGAGCATTATGTAAAATCAAAGAATATCAAAGTACTAATCCAGTAACTTGCTGTTGTTGTTTTGGTATGAGTGGAACAGGTGGAACCGCAGGGACAGGGCCTACTGGAGCGACTGGAGCAACAGGCGCAACTGGTCCGACTGGCCCAACAGGAGAAACTCCAACACTAACAGTAGGCACAACTGAAACAGGAGCCCCAGGAACAGACGCAGTAGTCGAAATAACAGGGGAAGCCCCAAACTATACTATAAACTTTACAATACCAGAGGGTCCAACTGGCCCAACAGGAGAAACTCCAACACTAACAGTAGGCACAACTGAAACAGGAGCCCCAGGAACAGACGCAGTAGT
>CANRGI010000013.1 GCA_947630095.1 uncultured Bacilli bacterium | reverse complement strand
CTATATACAAAAAACCTCTTGAAAATTAAAAATTGTAAAATGAAAAAAATTACAAAAATTTTACTAATTTAACTTAACGAGAAAAAAATATAAAAAAACATTGACAAACAAAAGTGTGAATATATATAATTGAATTATGAGATGTGAGAGGTGAAGTAGAAATGAAAAGATTATATATAGATTTTGATGGAGTGATACTTGACACTATAACAAGACTATATGAAGAAGCAGAAAGACAAGAGTATGATATAAGTGACAATGAATTTTACGAAAAATTTAATTATAAATGTATATTAAAAGACAAGTACATAATAAATGATAGCATTGAATGTATAAACAAATTGTTAGCAAGTAAAAAGTTTGAAGTTAGCATATTAACGCATTGTCACTCAATAAAAGAAGCAAGTGATAAAGTAAAGTACGTAAGAAAACATTTTAAAGATATGACAGTTATTATATGTCCAAAAGACATTTCAAAGACAAAGATTTTACACACAGAAGGAGCCATTTTGGTTGACGACTATGGTGGTAATCTCCGAGAGTGGAAAGAAAGCGGTGGAATACCTATAAAATTTTCTACCAAAACAAATAAAAAAGATTATGATTACCCAGTTATAGATAGATTAGATAAATTATTAGATATGTTTTAAAAAGGAGGCAAATATGAAAATAGAAAGATTAATAATAGGCCCACTTGAAAATAATGTGTATATTTTAAGTCAAAACACCTGTGCTATTCTAATAGACCCAAGTGGAGAAAAAGAGAAAATAGAAACTTATTTAAAAGAAAATAATTTAGAATTATTGGCAATTTTTATCACACATTACCATTTTGACCATATAGGTGCATTAGATTATTTTAAAGATACTTACAAAGTAGATGTATATGACTATAAAACCATTGGAAAATATTCTATTGGCCCTTTTAAATTCAAAGTAATACCTACAAAAGGTCACTCACTTGATAGTGTTTCATTTTATTTTGAAAAGACTAATGATTTATTTGTTGGAGATTTTATATTCAAAGGAGATATAGGAAGGACAGACTTAGAAGGTGGCGACGAAGACGAAATGGCATATAGCCTAAGACTTCTAAAAGAATTTAAAAAAGAAACTAAACTATATCCAGGCCACGGAGATTTAACAACATTAGTTTATGAACTTCTAAATAACGAGTACTTATGATAGCCTCAGTTTTAATTGAATACAGTGTAAAATTACTTGATAAAACATTTGATTATTTAGTACCAAATGAATTACAAAAAGAAATAAAAATAGGTCAAAAAGTATTAGTCCCATTTGGTAAAAAAATAGTCGAGGGCTTTGTATTAGACATAAAAAATGAAAAAGATTTACAAGTAGAATATAAAGAAATAATTAAAATAGTAGAAAGTTTATTCTGTTTAAACGAAGAACTTTTATCTCTAGGCAAATTCATACAATCAAAAACTTTATCAACTCTTATAAGTGCCTATCAAGTAATGTTTCCAAAAGCATTAAAAGCATCTAATAAAACGAATATAAATATTAAGGTAAAAACTATATGTTATTTAAATAAGGATATAGATATTGAAAAATATAAAAGTGAAAACAAACGTGCTAAAAAAGAAATCGAGTTAATTGATAAACTTAATAAAGAAGAAATAGAAAGAAAATTCATTAATTGCCCATCTCTTAAAAATCTAATAGAAAAGGGAATAGTGTGTATTAGAGAAGAAGAACAAAAAAGAAGTATTACATTTTTAGAAGAAGAACAAAAAGAAATCCATCTGAGCGAAGAACAAACTAAAGCATATAATGAAATTTTAAGTAGTGATAATAAAAATATATTACTTCACGGAGTGACAGGAAGTGGAAAAACTGAAATATATATAAAACTCATTAAAAATATTATTAAATCTAATAAAACTTCTATAGTTTTAGTGCCTGAAATAAGTTTAACTCCACAAATTGTTGGAAGATTTATAAGTGAGTTCGGTTCTACTGTAGCAGTTCTGCATAGTGGCCTAAGTGAGGGAGAAAAGTATGACGAATATAGAAGGATAGTTGAAGGCAATGTTAGTGTAGTAGTAGGTGCTAGAAGTGCAGTATTTGCCCCTTTAAAAAATATTGGTTTAATCATAATAGACGAATGCGGTAGTGCTTCTTTTAAACAAGATTCAAACCCTGAATATAATGCAATAGATGTGAGCATAGAAAGAGGAAAATACCATAATGCCATAGTTTTAATGGGAAGCGCAACCCCTTTACTTGAACAATACGCTAGAGCACAAAAAGGAGTATTCAAACTTGTTTCTCTAACCAAAAGAATAAGCGATAATCTCCCTAATATTAACATAGTAGATATGAACGAGGAAGTAAAAAGGCATAATTTTGTAATTAGTAATGAACTAAAAGTAAAATTAACTGCCTGTCTAAATAAAGGTAATCAAGCAATAATTCTTTTAAATAGACGGGGTTACTCAACATTCATGAGTTGTTCAGCCTGTGGTTATGTATGGAAGTGTCCTCTTTGTGATATATCACTAATCTATCATAAAAGCACTAATAATTTAAGATGCCACTACTGTGGTTATAGCACTAAAATGACTAAAATATGCCCTAATTGTAAAGAAGAAGCAATAAAAGATTTAGGTATGGGAACAGAAAAATTAGAAGCCATTATAAAAGAAAAATTTCCAACTGCTAGAATAGTTAGAATGGACTTAGATACAACAAGTACTAAAGGTGCTCACGAAAAAATAATAAAAAGTTTTATGAACCACGAATACGATATTTTATTAGGAACTCAAATGATTTCTAAAGGACTTAATTTTAAAGATGTCGCCTTAGTAGGTGTTATAAATGCAGACGCTTCCCTTAATATACCAGATTTTAGAAGTTCAGAAAGAACATTTGAATTACTTACTCAAACAAGTGGCAGGGTAGGTAGATATAACTTAAAAGGAGAAGTTATTATAGAAACATATAACCCTAAAAATTATTGTTATGAATGTGTCAAAAGACATAGTTATATAGATTTTTATAAAAAGGAAATGGAAATGAGAAAAGCACTAAAGTATCCACCATATTTTTATCTTTGTAGTATAAAAATAATAAGTGAAACTTACGAAATAGCGAGAAATGAAAGTAATAAAATAAAATCTTATTTAGAAAGAAATTTATCTAATAATTTTATTATATTAGGCCCATCTACTGCAAGTGTTTTTAAACTTAAAAATAAGTACTATTTTCAAATAATAATAAAATATAAGAAAGAAGAAAATTTATTTGAAGTACTAAAAGAATTAAATAGTATCTATGTCGGTGATAAAGTTTATTTAGATATTAACATAAATCCATTAAATTTATTATAAAATCATGCTATAATATAAAAGAAAGGATAATTATGAAAGATAAAAAAGTAGTATTCATAGGAACTCCAGACTTTGCAGTTCCAGTATTAGAAAAATTAATAGAAAACACTAATGTAGTTTTAGTAGTGACCCAACCTGATAAAAAGCAAGGTAGAGGCCTAACTGTAAGTGAAACTCCAATAAAAAAAGTAGCGCTTAAACATAACATAGAAGTTTTTGAACCTATTAAAATTAAAGAAGATTATGACAAAATTATAAATGCAAACCCAGATATAATCATCACTTGCGCCTATGGTCAAATCATACCAGAAAGTTTACTTAATTTTCCACCATTTAAATGCGTAAATGTTCACGCTTCACTTCTTCCTAAATTAAGAGGGGGTGCACCACTTCATAAATCTATCATTTATGGTCTTAGTGAAACAGGTGTAACTATAATGCACATGTCGCCAAAAATGGATGCAGGATGTATCCTCTCAAGTAAAAGCATACCTATTTTAGATACTGACAATGTAGGTACTATCCACGACAAACTAAGTGTGTTAGGTGCTTCCTTACTTATTGAAACACTACCTCATATATTTGATGGAACCATAAAACCTATCCCACAAGACGAAAGTGAAGTTACTTATGCTTATAATGTGACAAAAGAAGAAGAATTAATTGATTTTAATAAAACGAGTAGAGAAGTTTTTAATCAAATAAGAGGCTTATACCCTTACCCAATAGGCTATGCTACTCTTAATGGTAATATTATTAAAATTTTAGAGTCCCATACTGGCGATAAACAAACAGGCAAAATAGGCGAAATCATAAATGTAAGTAAAGAAGGTATTGAAGTAAAATGCGCTGATAAAAGCGTAGTCATAACTAAAGTTAAACCGAGTGGCAAAAAAGAAATGAGTGCTTTTGATTTTATTAATGGATATCACTCTAATTTAAAAGGTTGTGTGTTTAATGAATAAAAATGAAAATAAAAGTAGTAGTACTAATTTTAAATTAGTTATTTATCTAGGTATCTTTTTAGTCGCTATCATATTAGCAAGAACAGGTTTAAAAGGCACATCTCCAACTAAAAGAGTAGAAAAGCAAAATGTAAGCACTAATAAAAAAGTATCTGAATATTTAGATAAAATAAATTCTAATTATTATTCAGTGAATACGAAGATAACCCTAGATGGAGATGCACTTTCTCTAAATTATGAAATAGCAGACAACCTAGAAATGGGAATAAAAAAATTCCACGGTACAACTACTGAGTATATTCTTTATAATAATAATTTCTATGAATTAAAAGAAAGTGAAATAACCCCATTAAATAATTTTATTAAATATGATTATGACGATACATTTACTAAATTAGATAATCTTAAATTATTATCAAACATTGATGCTTCCACTCGTTCTTATAAAAATGACAACTATGATGTTTTAGAATATACTTATAATTTAAAAGATGTTTTAACTTTATATAACGCTATTAATTCTGTAACTTATCTTACTACTAATAACGAAACAATAACACTAACTTCATATATTCAAAATGATACTTTAAGTTATATAGAATTAAATTTAACATCACTTTATAACTTAATAAATGAATCAAATCCACAAGAAAAAGTAATATATACTCTTAGCATAAAAAGTGAAAGAGAAAAAGATGTATCTTATATAATAGATAAATTAAATTAAAAATTATATCTAGTTTTGTCGATTTTAATGAAAAAGATAATGAAATGTTATATTATATTCTCGAGGTGAAAAAAGTGAGAGAAGAAATAGACGAAATATTTGACGAAATATTAGACGAATTAACTTTAAAAATATTAGAAACTAAAAGGGACTTTAGTAAATAGATAAAGTTTCTTTTTTAATTCTTTTTTACCAAATTATTACATTTTTTTCTTTTTTTCATATAAAATTTAATCTTAATATTTGACAAACTTTGTCGTACATTGTACAATTATAATGGAAAAGGGGCAAAAATATGAATGAAGAAAAAATACAATTAACTCCTAACGACATCTATGAACATCAATTCAAACTAGATGTAAAAGGATATAGCCCACAAGAAGTAGATAAATTTCTTGATATAATTATATCTGATTACGCAGAATATAGCGCATCTTTATCAAGATACAAAAATGAAATTAAAGCATTAATGGAAGAAAACGCTTCATTAAGAAATGAAATAAGAAATCTAAAATCAACTCTTAGTGTAGCAGAAAATAATAAAGGTGTTACTAATGTTGACATATTGAGAAGATTAGGAGAACTAGAAAAAATAGTTTATGGCGAAGACCATAAGTAAATATCTTAGGTAAACGCTGCATATAATTATGTAGAGGAAAGTCCATACTCGCATAACCTGAAATGGTTATAGTGTTTCGTGCTAAGGGAAAAAATAACCTTAGGTAGCCTTGTGCTAACGGCGCCGAACAAATCAAGTCCTGATTTAAGTAGGTATAAAAGTGCCATAGTGACGATGCGTTTTAGGAATAAAACGAGTGGAACGAGGTAAACCCCACGAGCGAGAAACCCAAATTTGGTAGGGGAACTCTTACAAAGGAAACAAACGGAGTAAGGGAGTTATTCAATAACTAGATAAATGTTTACCGCCCGAAAGGGTACAGAAAATGGCTTATTAGATATTTATATTAATATTATAAAGGAGTGCCTATGAAAGAAATAGGAAATATATTTAAGGAAAAAAGAGAAGAAATTGGTATAAATGAAACGGAAGCAGCAAAAGATTTAGAAATAACTCTGCCACAATTAGAAAACTTAGAAGATGGAAACGTAAATGCTTTCAAAGATATATTTTTTTTACAAGACTTAGTTAGAAAATATGCTAAATATTTAAATGTAGATGAAGACGAAATTATGGAAGATTTTAATGATTTTGTATTTGATTTTACATCAAAAATTCCAGTAAGTGAAATAGAACAAAAAGTAAAAGAAATAGAAAAGATAAATGAAGCAGAAACTAGAAAGAAAATCTCAAGTCCATACACTAGAAAAAGAGTTAGAAAAGCAAAACTTAAACCTGTATATTTATTATCTATTATAACAGTTATATTAGTATGTTTAACTTTTATAATAATGAATATAATTTTAAGTGGTATAAAACAAGAAAAAGTAGGAAGTGATTATATATATGAATTTACCAAATAAAATAACTATTTCAAGAATAATATTATCAGTAATTGTTTTGATATTGTTAGTTTTTCCATTAGATAAAATAGGAATAAATTTACCTACTATATTAGTAAATGGAGAATTACAAATAGATATTAAATACTTAATATGTGGAGTGCTTTTTATGATTGCTTCACTTACTGACTGCATAGATGGTCATATAGCAAGAAAATATAATATGGTTACAGATTTTGGTAAAGTAATGGACGCGATAGCAGATAAAATATTAGTAAATGGAGTTTTAATAATATTAGCCTGTACAGGTAGAACTCATATGATAGTCCCTGTTATTGTAATTTGTAGAGATACAGTAGTTGACTCAATAAAGATGGTTGTAGGTAATAAAGTAGGTGCTGTAGGCGCTAGTAAAGCGGGAAAATTAAAGACGATATTTATGATGTGCGGAGTAACACTTATGTTATTTTATAACTTACCATTTGAACTAATGGGAATAAGAGTAGCAGATTTTCTAATAATGGCAGCAACAGTATTATCAGTAGCAAGTGGAATAGAGTATTATATTAATAATAAAAAATATTTATTAGAATAAAAGGAAAATACTTCCTTTTTATTTTTTTCCAAAATTATACTATTGACTATTTGACCATATTTAAGTAGAATA
The DNA here is from genome assembly GCA_947630095.1 of uncultured Bacilli bacterium. Taxonomy (GTDB): domain Bacteria; phylum Bacillota_I; class Bacilli_A; order RF39; family UBA660; genus MGBC139354. Next base: position 7,879 of record CANRGI010000013.1, on the reverse strand, counting down.
AAGGATACAAGAAATTAAATTTGATGTAAATATTTGTTTCATAAAACAAGTGTTTGAAAAAGTTATTGACAAATAACAATTATAAGTGTAAAATTAAATTAGAAATTAAAAAAATAGAAGGAGAGAACAATGAGTAAATTAACTAAATCAGAAGATAAAACATTAGACCAAGTCCTAGCAGATATTGAAAAACAATTTGGTAAAGGCGCAATAATGAAGTTAGGAGAAAGTGGTGTAAAAGATATAGATGTAGTATCGTCAGGAAGTCTGACATTAGATATAGCATTAGGAGTAGGAGGTTATCCAAAGGGAAGAATAATAGAAATTTTTGGGCCTGAGTCAAGTGGTAAAACCACATTTGCGCTTCACGCTATTGCAGAAGTTCAAAAAGGAGGAGGCCGTGCCGCTTTCATAGATGCAGAACACGCCTTAGACCCAGTTTATGCTAAAAACCTAGGAGTAAATGTAAGTGATTTACTACTAAGTCAACCAGATACAGGAGAACAAGCCTTAGAAATTTGTGAGGCATTAGTTAGAAGTGAAGCAATGCAAATAATCGTAATAGACTCCGTTGCCGCATTAGTTCCACAAGCCGAAATAGAAGGAGAAATGGGAGACTCACACGTAGGACTTCAAGCGAGACTTATGTCACAAGCATTGAGGAAATTATCAGGTGCAATTAATAAAACAAATACAATATGTATTTTCATAAATCAATTAAGAGAGAAAGTAGGAGTAATGTTTGGTAACCCAGAAACTACTCCAGGAGGTCGTGCATTAAAATTTTATTCTTCAATAAGACTTGATGTACGTCGTGCAGAACAAATAAAAGGCCCTAATAGTGAAATAATAGGAAATAGAACAGTAATAAAGGTAGTAAAAAATAAAGTAGCCCCTCCATTTAAAACAGCAGAAGTTGAAATTATGTATGGTGAAGGAGTTAGTCACGAGGGAGAAATAATCGATATAGCGTCTAACCTAGATATAATAGAAAAAAGTGGTGCTTGGTATTCATATAAAGGAGAGAAAATTGGCCAAGGAAAAGAAAACGTAAAAGCAATGCTAAAAGAAAACAAAGAACTTTTAGCAGAAATAGAAGGCAAAGTTCGTTCACATTATGGTTTCAAAAATGCACCTGCCCCAAAAGAAACTAAAAAAGAAAAAGAAGAAGAGTAAAAGGCACATCAAGTGTCTTTTTAAATGAAAGATAATATAAAACACCTCTATCTACTTTTTTTCTCGTTCTTAAAACTTCCCATTGACTTTAAAACAAAATATCATTAAAATAGAATTAGAAGTAATCTTAAAAACTTCTAAAAAGATAATGGAGGAATAAAAATGAATAATGTAGTTTACTCCATTTTGCTAGTAATAGTTGGATTATTTTTGGGAGCAGGTTTAATCTTTTTAATGATAAAATTAAAGATTATGAGTGCTCAAAATGAAGCTGATAAATTAATTGAAAATGCCAAAAAAGAGGCGGATAAAATAAAGAGAGACAATTTACTTGAATTAAAAGAAGAAACTTATAAAATAAAGCAAGAAACAGATGCTGAAATAAAAGAAAAGAAAAAAGAAGTACAAGAATTAAAAGAATTAGTTGAAAGTAGAGAAAATAATCTAAATAAACGTGACGAATTATTACAAGAAAGAGAAAAAAATTTAGATAAAAGAGACAAAGATTTATTAGCGAGTCAAAAGGAAATTCAAGAAAAAGACGCAAAAATGGAGTCTGTTTTGAAAGAACAACTTGCATTACTAGAAAGTATTTCTGGTTTTAGTAAAGAAAAAGCAAGAGATTTAGTAATGAAAAAAGTAGAAGACGAAATGTCACAAGAAATTGCTATTTATTTAAGAGAAAGAGAAAATGATGCTAAATTAGAAGCAGATAAAAAAGCAAAAGAATATCTAGTAAATAGTATGCAAAGATACGCTACTGATGTGGCAAATGAACAAACAGTAACAACTGTATCACTACCTAATGACGAAATGAAAGGTAGAATAATAGGTAGAGAAGGAAGAAATATTAGAACTATAGAAGCAATTACTGGTGTAGATTTAATAATAGACGATACTCCAGAAGTTATAGTATTATCTTCATTTGACCCTTTAAGGAGAGAAATAGCCAAAGTAACTTTAGAAGGTCTAATAAAAGACGGAAGAATACACCCTGCTAGAATAGAAGAACTTTACGATAAAGTCTGTGAAGACTTCAAAACAATGATAAGAGAAAAAGGAGAAGAAGCATTATTCACACTTAGCATAACAAGAGTAAACCCTGAATTAGTTGAATTAATAGGTAAACTTCATTTCAGAACTAGTTATGGTCAAAATGCACTTAAACACTCAATAGAAGTAGGAGAGTTAGCAGGTTTATTAGCAAGTGAATTAGGAGAGAATGTAGCGCTTGCCAAAAGGGCAGGGTTACTTCACGATTTAGGTAAAGCAATAGATTTTGAAGTAGAGGGTTCACACGTAGAACTAGGTGCAGAATTTGCTCGTAAGTATGGAGAAAATGATATTGTAATAAATGCAATAGAATCTCACCACGGAGATAAAAAAGCAACAAGTGTAATAAGTGAATTAGTAGCCATTGCAGATACTTTATCAGCAGCCCGTCCAGGAGCAAGAAATGACTCTTTAGAAAATTACATAAAACGATTAACTCAACTTGAAGAAATAGGTAATAGCATACCAGGAGTAGAAAAGACTTATGCAATGCAAGCTGGTAGAGAATTAAGAGTTATAGTTAAACCTGACGAAGTAGACGATTTAGAGTCTTACAAAATAGCAAGAAACATAAAAGACAAAGTAGAAGAACAAATGCAATATCCTGGTACTATAAAAGTTGTAGTAATAAGAGAAACAAGAGCAGAAGAAGTAGCAAAATAATGTTACTTCTTTTTTACTGAATTTACATAAACAAAAAAGTGCATCTCTGCACTTAAACTTGAACACTACTTTTAATCTCAAGTATCATAGGAATTATAATAGGTCTTCTTCCAGTAGTTTCTATAATATAACTTTTAAGTTCTAAAATAATTCTATTTTTTAAATCAGTTATATTTAACATACCATTTTTAAATTCACTATTAATTATAGTTTTAACTTTATATTGAATATTAGAAATTAATTCTTGATTATCATTAACTACTACAAACCCACGAGTTGTAATATTAGGTTCAAGTACCAACTTTTTATTTTCAAAATCTATATTTAATATAACCACTAAAACCCCATCAGTACTCATTATCTTTCTATCTCTAATTACAGTACTTCCAATATCGCCAATTCTTTTACCATCTACATAAATATCATTAATAGGTATACTTTTACTAACGTGAACACCTTTTTTAGATATACTTAACATATCCCCATTTTTTAAAACAAAAGTATTTTCTTTAGGCATTCCACATTCTTGTGCCAACTTAGCGTGTTCTTTAAGCATTCTATATTCCCCGTGAACAGGCATAAAATATTTAGGTTTCATAAGTCTTAAAAGCAATTTAAGTTCGTCTTGCTTAGCGTGTCCACTAGTATGTATATCACTTTCATTAGAAGTAGTATATACTTTAGCGCCTTTTAAATATAGTTTATTTATAACTCTGTTAATACTCATAGCATTACCAGGAATAGGCGAACTTGAGAATATTACCGTGTCATTGGGCATCAAAGTTATATTAGCATCAACTCCATTAGCAATACGACTAAGCGCGGCTAAAGGCTCTCCTTGACTACCAGTACAAAGTAAGCAAACATTTTCAGGCTTACTTTTATTTGCCTCATCACTAGTTATAAACACACTTTTATCTTTTATTAATCCACAACTTTTAGCAATTTCTATACTATTAATCATACTTCTACCAAAAGCAGCAATTTTCCTATTATTTTTAGTGCAAGTATCTATTATATGAATAAGTCTATAGATATTTGAAGCAAATGTTGCAAGAATTATTCTACCTTTACAACTTCTTATAATATCACTTAGTGCCTCGTCAACATCACTTTCACTAGTAGAAAACCCAGGAACTAAAGCATTAGTAGAGTCACTCATAAGTAAAGTAACTCCTTCTTCTCCAAGTCTAGCCATTTTTCCTAAATTTGCCATAGGTCCGATAGGTGTCAAATCAAATTTAAAATCCCCAGTAGTTACAACCCTCCCATTAGGAGTCATTACACTAATTCCATAACTATCCGGTATTGAGTGAGTAGTCCTAAAAAATTCTATTTTAAAATACTTAAATTCAGGCTTCATATCTTCGTCTATTATAACTATATTTTTATATTGAACCCCTCTATCTTCAAGTTTATTTTTAATAAGTTCACTTGCAACTTTAGGAGCATATATAACAGGAATGTTCACGTGATTTAATAGGTAAGGTATACCTCCTATGTGGTCTTCATGTCCGTGTGTTATAAATAATCCTTTAACTTTTTCTTCATTTTCCTTTAAAAAAGTATAATCAGCAAGTACATAATCTATCCCTAATAAATCGTCTTCAGGAAACATTACTCCTGCATCTATTATAACAATTTCTTCTTCGTGCATAATTGCATACATATTCTTTCCAACTTCGCCTAGACCACCTAAAGCGAACACAAAAGTTTCTTTTTCTTGTGTTTTCATAATTTAATTCCTCCAATTTCTAAAAAGAAAATTTCAAAGTAAACTAATTATACTATAAAATTTAAAAAAAAGCAACTAGTACCAAATTAATATACAACTTATGTAGAAATAAAAAATAGTAATTTTCCCTACATTATGTAAAAAAACTATGTTATAATTAAAAAGGGAGATATATATGGGAATATTTAATAAATTAAAAGAAGTATTTAAAGGAAAAAAAGAGGAAGATACAGTAAAATATGAGGAAGGCTTATCAAAAACAAGAGATAATTTTGTAAGTAAGTTAAGTTTACTTGGTGTAAAATACACACATATAGACGAAAAATTTTATGAAGAACTAGAGGAAATTCTCATAATGGCAGATTTAGGAGTAAAGACAACTAGTATTTTTATGGATAAACTTCGTAAACGTGTCAAAGAAGAAAACATAACTGATTTTGAATATTTAAAAGAAGTAATAGTAGACGAATTATTTTTAATATATGTAGGTAATGACCAATTAACAAGTAAGATAAATATGAGTCCTGAGGGTTTAACTTCAATACTTTTTGTAGGTGTTAATGGAGTAGGAAAGACAACAAGCATAGCAAAATTAGCAAAGAAACTAAAAGACGATGGTAAAAAAGTTATCATAATAGCCGCGGATACCTTCAGAGCAGGCGCAGTTGAACAAGCACATCTATGGGCAACTAGAATAGGTTGTGAATTTTATGGTACAGACGCTACTGACCCAGCAAGTGTAGTATTTGATGGCCTTAAGTTAGCATTAGAAAAAAATATAGATGTCGCTCTTATCGACACAGCAGGGCGTCTTCAAAACAAAGTTAATCTTATGCAAGAACTTGAAAAAATAAATCGAGTAATAGAAAGAGTATTAAATAAAGGTGTAGACGAAACCCTTTTAGTAATAGATGCTTCTACTGGCCAAAATGGAATAAGTCAAGCAAAAAGTTTCAAAGAAATATGTAACATTACAGGACTTATTTTAACTAAATTAGATGGCACTGCTAAAGGTGGAATAGTTTTATCAATAAAAGAGGAAACAGGCTTACCAGTTAAATTCGTAGGCTTAGGAGAAAAATTAGAAGATATGATACCATTTGATATTGAAAGTTATATCTATGGTTTATTTAAGGAGTGGGAATAATGAAATTAGTATATGATGGATATGTAAAAATTTATGATTGTGAAAGAGTAATAAGTGATGGAGTAGTTGAAAAATATACCAAAGTAGCACTTAAAGGTGCCAGTGCAGGTATAGTTATAAATGAAGAAGGAAAAATGGCTTTAGTAAAGCAATATAGACCTATTTTAGGAAGAAATACCTTAGAAATACCAGCAGGTACTCTTGATAAAGCAATATCTAAAAGAGATATAATAATAGAAGAATTATCTGAAGAATGTGGAATAGATAAATCTGATATTATAGAAATAAGTGACGAACCAATTATAACTTATAATATAATAGAAAATATGTCAGATGGAGAAATGCACATATTCTTAATTAAAGTAAAATCAGTTAATTCTAAACCTAAAGAAGAAGACGAAGTAGACGAAGTAAATTTCTATACTTTAGAAGAAATAGACGAATTAATAAAAAATAGAACTATAACAGACCCTAAAACTTTAATAGCGTTTTTCTTATACAAGGATATGATTAAATGAAAGAAAGAATTAACTTAATTAATTTATATGATACTTATAAAAATCTTTTAACTAAAAAACAACAAGAATATTTTGAATATTATTACTTTGAAGATAATTCCCTAAGTGAAATAGCAGATAATTTAGGTGTAAGTAAAACTATAGTAGGTAAAACCATAAATGGTATTGAAACTAAATTATTAGAATATGAAACTAAACTAGGTATGTATAAGTTAATTAATGGTATAAAATCTTTAATAGATACTTGTGAATATAATGATTTAAAAAAAGATTTAGAAAATATCTTAAAAGGAGTATAACTATGGAAGAAAAAGATTTATTTGTAGAAATGATAGACGAAAGCATAGAAATAGATGTAAGTAAATTACCTAGAATAGTTAGAGAAGAAATAAAAGACTTAGAAAAGTTTCATAAAGATAGAGACTGGCTTAGTTATGATTTAAAATTTGACGAATTAGAAGCAGTAGCAAAGAGTTGTATTTTATGTGGAGATATAACAGAAACTACTTATAAAAAGTTACTAGCAAAATATGGTGGTTTGTATGATTAATATAGTAAATTTTGATATTTATAAATCTAATGGTAAAAGTTATGGTGGCCATAGTGGTATGAAAAATGGTATTACAATTAATGGCGAAAAATGGTTTTTAAAATACCCTAAATCTACTAAAAGTATGAAAGTAGAAAATTTATCATACACAACTAGTCCTTTATCAGAATATATAGGCTCTAATATATATAAATCTATTGGTTTACTTACTCACGATACAATGCTAGGAATATCTTCAAATAAAATAGCAGTAGCTTGTAAAGACTTTTTATCTGATACTGAAACTATTATAGATTTTAATGCTATTAAAAATAAATATGAACCTAATAGTAAAGAAATAGAAGAAAGACACTCTTCTAACTTTGATAAAAGTGATAATTTAGAAGATATTATGGAATTAATGAAAGATAATTATTATTTCAAACAAGTACCTGAATTAAAAGATAGATTTTGGGATATGTTTATAATAGATGCCTTAATAAGTAATAACGATAGAAATGAAGCAAACTGGGGAGTTATATATGATAATGCAACATCAAATCTTCGCCTCGCACCTGTTTATGACAATGGAGCATCTTTTTATAGTAAATCTAGTGACGAAAAATTAGAAAGTATTCTAAAGAATGAAGATAAATTTTATCAAGTAGTTTATGAGAGTTCTATATCTATATTTAAATTAAATGATAAAATATTAAATCCTTTAAAACTAATTGAAAGTAAAAGTATAAAAGAATGTAATGATGCTTTATTAAGAATATATCCTAAAATAAATTTAGAAAAAATAAAAACTATATTTGACGAAATACCTTTAGAATTATGTAGTAATATTCAAAAAACATTTTATTTTAAAGTATTAGACTATAGGGTAAATAATATCTTAAAACCAGTTTATAATGAATTGTGTATAAAAAATAATAAATAAAACAAAATATAACTAGAAATAGTTATGTTTTTTTAAAATAAAATATGTTTGTAATAATAAGAAAAAGTTGTTGACAGTAATAAATAAAAGATATAAAATGTAAGTATAAATAATA
>CANRGI010000012.1 GCA_947630095.1 uncultured Bacilli bacterium | reverse complement strand
ATAATCCAACACTTTTATTTTTGCAATATTTTTATATAATTATGTGTGACTTTTCATTAGAAATTTGGTACAATTATAATAGAGGTGTGAGAATAGAAATGAAAGTAATAAGTTTTAAAACATAGAAAGAGGTTAAAAATTAATATAAAGAAAGAGGTTATGATATGATTATAAAGATATTAAAATATATTTTCCTTGGGTTTATTCAAGGAGTTACTGAACCACTTCCTATTTCTTCAAGTGGGCATATATCAGTATTAGAAAGATTATTTGATATAGGTAAAACTGATTTAAACTTTGAAATTGTTGTTAATTTTGGTAGTTTACTTGCTATTTTACTTATATATAAAGATGATATTATTAAACTTATTAAGAATTTCTTTTTGTATTTTAAAAAGAAAGATAAAGAAACTAAAACAGACTTTAGGTATTGCCTTTTAATAGTGCTTGGTAGTATTCCTGTAGGTATTATAGGGTTATTATTTAAAGATGTTATAGAAGAAAAATTAAGTGAGAATTTTAAGATTATAGGAATTGCTTTTCTTATTACTTCATTATTTCTGTTTTTAGTAAGAAAGTTAGATGGTAAAAAGAAAGATAAAGACTTAAGTATTTTAGATAGTATTATAATAGGACTTACCCAAGTGGTGGCATTAGTGCCTGGAATTAGTAGAAGTGGGGCTACATTAATTGGAGGATTATTTAGAGATTTAGATAGAGAAACTGCTTTAAAGTATTCATTTATGTTATATATTCCAGTTAGTTTTGGTACACTTATATTAGGAGTTAAAGATTTATTAGAAATGAATAATATTAATGAATTTATTTTACCTTATGGACTAGGATTTATAGTTTCATTTATAGTTTCTTATTTCACTTTGAGATGGTTTATGGGAGTTGTTAAAAAAGGTAATTTAAAATACTTTAGTTTATATACTTTAGTTCTTGGGTTACTAATATTAATATTTATGTAGATTAGGAAGGTTTTCTTCCTTTTTTTGTTGGGTAAAAAATATGTTAGTTAGAGTTATTCGGTCACTATTCGGTCACATTTGGTTACCTTTTGGTCACCATAAAGTCCCTTATTTAGGCACTTTCGGGCAACATTTGGTCGTTCGGTCACTATTCGGTCACCTGCTTTAATATTTGGTTCATAAACATTGAGGAGTGATGGAAATAAAATCATCACTTTTTTTCACAAACAAAAAGACATAACATCAATAACCTGTTATAATTAAATTTGGAAAATAAGGTGTTGGTGTTATGTCTAATAAGAATTATATATTAAATTTGTTAAATATGGAAGATAAAAATATTAATTTTAGTGAAAATTTTATTGAAAATAGAAAAATTAATAATAAAAGAGTTATTGTCGTAATAGGATATTTACAAAATAATTTTGATAATTGTCCAGTATGTGGAAGCGTTAATAACAACACTATAATTAAAAATGGAACAAAAAAATCTTTAATAAAGATACCTAAAATATCTGAATTGGAAAGTTATTTAGAATTGAAAAAGCAAAAATATAAATGTAAAAATTGCAATAAAATATTTGTATCAAAAACTACTATAGTAAATTATAGATGCCATATTAGTAATAATACTAAATATGCAATTATAAATTATGCTAAAGAGATGGTTACAAATTTATTTATATCTAAACAACTTAATATATCTAATATGACTGTTCAAAGGACTATTGATACAATTTATAATACAGATAAACTTTATAAAAATTATTTACCTGAAGCAATATGTATAGACGAATTTACAGCATTTAAGAAAATTATGGCATTTAATATATGTGATGCAAAAACAGGAAAAACAATAGATTTAGAATTAGATAGAACTATAACAAATTTAGAAAAATATTTTTCTTATTATTCTCTAACTGCAAGAAAAAAAGTAAAATTTGTAGTAATGGACATGTATAAACCATATATAGGTTTAATTAATAAAATGTTTCCAAATACAAAAATAATAATAGATAGATTTCATATAGTACAGTTATTAACTAGAAGTTTAAATAAAACTAGAATAAGAGTAATGAAAAAAGATAAACTAAATTATAGAAAATTTAAAAGATATAAAAACTTATTATTTAAACCAAGACAAGAGTTAAATTTTAGTTATTGGAATAAATATTTATTTTTTAAGAATTTAATGACAGAAGTAGATGCTGTAGATTATTTATTAAAACAAAATAAAGAATTAGAAAAAACATACAATGCATATCAAAGTTTATTATATGCAATACAAAGAAATGACTATGAATTATTAGAAAAAATAATTAAAGAGGAAAATGAAGAAATTTCTGATTATATGCAAACTTCAATAAAAACATTAAGAGAATTTAAAGAATATATAAAAAATACATTAGAACAACCATATAGCAATGGAGTTATGGAAAGAAATAACAACACTTGTAAGTTAATAAAAAGAATAGCCTTTGGTTATAGAAATTTTAAAAATTTTAAAGCCAAAATATTAATTATAACTAATATTTTTAGAAAGAAAAAAGGAGTACTATCACTCCTCAATGTTTATGAACCTAATATTTTTAATTTTTTATGGGTAGAAAAAAACTATGGAATTTAACCATAGTATTATTCTAAATAATCTATTACTTCTACTTGTTCAGTTTCAGGTTTAACTTCTGGAGGTGTATTAACTTCTGGACTTGTAGGAGGTGTTATCACAGGCTCAGGTGTTTTTTCTGGCTCGGTAGTTTTTTCTTCTCTAGGCATTTCCATAGATTTATTATATATAGAAGTTAAAAGTTCTTCTTCTTTTTCTTCTTCAGTTTTTTTGTTTTCTACTGGTCTAACTGGTTCACGTCTAGTATCTACTTTTGTAAATTTATTAGTAGGTTTTTTATTAGGTGTACTATCGTCGTCGCCTTTATTCCATAAACTTATTACTTCGTCTTTAATTACATCAACATTAACATATAAATATTGTTGTTCATTAACTAGACTATCTACTCTGTTTGAGTATACTAAGAAGTTTACTTTGTCTTCAAATTTTGCTAATAAATCTACTGCATTATTATTTAGTTTTTCGTGAATTATGTCTAGGCTTCTTTCTTCTACTGAAATTTCATTATTTATATTAGTATAATTTATATCTAAATTCTTTATTTCGTCTTTGAAACTTTGGATATCAGAATCATATTTATTTTCTAAGTATTTATCGTCTGCTATTTCTACTCTTAAATCAGCAATAGCGCGTTTATAATCTTCTTCTTCTAATACTAAATTAGATTCATTATAAAGAACATCTACTAAGAAGTTTAGTTTGTCTTCTTTTTGTTCTCTTTCTTTATGTATACTATCATATAGTTTCTTTGATTCGTCTATTAATGTAGATAATTCTGCTTTTCTCTTATCAATACCATCTAATGTATTTTTAAAAGTATCTATTCTACTATTATGATATCTTTCTTTTTCAAATAAACTTTGTCTTATATCTTCATTAGCGTATCCATTATTTTCTAAATTAGTAGCAACATCTCTTTTCATAGTAGTATATCTATCCATTAATTCAAATATATTACTATCTTTTACTTCTTTAGTAGTTCTATCATATTCATTTCTCGCTTTAGTAGTTAAAATTTCAAATATGTCACTTACTGCACCAAATGGTTTACCTTCTTTAAAAGCATCTAAAAGTTTATTACCAATAACAACTGGGTTTATATATTTTTCTTCTAAACTTTTTTCTACTTCTTCTAGTTCACTTTCTAATACGGCTAAATTTACTTCGTCTTTAGATTTAGTATTTTGGTCAAAATATAATTTATTTTCTAATTTTAAGTTTGCTAATTCTAATAATTCTTCAACATCTGTTATTTCATTTTCTAATAGAGTTTTTTCTCCATATAGTTTTCTTCTAACACCTGTTTTGATACTCTTATCATTTAATTTAGAATCTAAATCAGCAAGACTATTAGTTAGAGTGTTTAGTGTTTCTTCTAAATATCTCTTTTCTTCTTCGTCTTTAGTTTTTTCGTCTTTATCAATATATTTGTAAGTATCTAATTTAGTCTTTAATGAAGATATTTCTCCTTCTAAGGCTACTTTTCTTTCTTCCATAAAGTCAATATCTTCTTCAACTCTTAAATCACTTAGTTTATAACCTGCTTTCTTTACCAAAATTCCTACTAAATCTTCTAATGCTCTGTAATTCATTTTTCATCACCAATCCAATTCCATTTTATTCTTTTCTTCTTTTACTTCCATTACTGGTTTTTCTTCTTCACTATTTACTTTTTCAGTAATACTATCTAAAACTTCTAATGTTTCACTGTCAACATTATCTATTAAGTTGTCATTTAAACTCATATCACTGATAATTTCTATAGGTTCTTGAAAATTGTCAGTAGAAGTATTATCTACTATATTATCTCTAAAATTCTCTGTTTTGTCAATTATCTCTTTTAAATCTTCTTCTATTTTTTCAATTTTTGACACTTCTTCGTCAATAATACTATCTAGTTCTGTGTCAACTTTAGTGCTTTCTATTTCGTTTTCTCTATCTATATTAGGTGTTTCTTCTTTTATTTCAGTATCTTGTAAAGTTGACAAATTATTAACTTTTTCATTACCCTTTTTATTTATATTTTCTAATATGACTGATTCACTAAATTTTGTACCTGTCCATGCTTTTATTAATTCTTCTTTTACTTTATTAGCATCTACATATACAACATCTTTTTTATTAGAGAGACTATTTATTTCTAGTTTCATTATTTCACTATTGTTTATATCTATCATTTTTTCTGGGGAATTATCATATTTGTTATCATTTAATTTAGAAGTTATAGTATTTAATTTATTTAGACATCTTTGTTTTTCTGCTGCTAGGGTATTTTTTCTATCAAATAAATTATTTTTTGTAGTTTTTACATCATTTAACATATTTTCTGTTTTAGTTAGTAATTCATTTGCTTTTGTAAACTTTTCATTAGTACCACTTTTTAATTTTTCTAGTCTTTCCCATACATCAAAGTTTACACTACTTTTTATTGCCATTTTAGATGCTTTGTTTATTTTTTCTTTATCTATATTTAATTTAGATATGTAATCTTTTAATTCAGTTACTATTCCTTCGTCTTTTGTTTCTACTTCTTTTAAGTTATTTAATTCATTATTAACAGATTCGATTTCTTTTACTAAAGAACTTATTTTATTTTCTAAATATGTTTTATATCTAGTGTCCATTTCTTTTTCTTCTCTATTAATATAATCATATGTTTCTATTTTATTTTTTAATTCTTTATATTCATTTTCTAATGTTTTTAATCTTTCATATACTGAACTAACTGTTATTTCATTAGTGCCTTCTAATGCAAGAGAACCAAGTAATTCTATTTTATCTTTAACTAAATCATAACTACTTTCTTGTTTATATGCTTCTAATAAACTCTTTCCTACTATCTCTGCATTGTTTTCTAAGGCAGACTCTCTTAACTTTAAATTTTCTATAATAGAAGAAATAGTTTTTTTACTAGCAGTAGTTGTCTTTTTATTAGATAATTCTTTTATTCTTTCTTTTGTTTTTTCTAGTTCATTTTCGCTATAGTCTTTAGTAACGTCAAAACCAGCCTTTTTTACTAAAAGTTCTATTAAACTAAAAATTGCTTCATAATTCGAATTCATTTCAACCACCTTATTCTTCTACTAATATAATAGCACAAGTTAAGTAAAGTGACAACTTGCAATTTTTTGACGTAAAATGTTCGTAAAAGAAAAAACTGCTAGAAATTATAACAGTTTTTACTTTTTACCTCTTTCTTTTTCTGCAAAGCCTTCTATTGCTTTTAAGACTTCTATAGGTAGGGCAAATATTACAGTATTAGATTGGTCACTACTTAAATCGTTTATAGTTTCAAGTGTTCTTAAATGTAGTGCTCCTGGGGCAGTTGCCATATTTTCTGCTGCTTTTCTTAAATTCTCACTTGCTTCTACTTCTCCGTGTGCTTTAGTTATTACTGCTAATTTTTCTCTTTCTGCTTCTGCTACACGAGCGATTACTCTTTTCATTTCTTCTGGTAAACTTATGTCTTTTAATTCAACATTTTCTACTTTTATTCCCCATGGGTCTGTTGCTTCATCAACTATTTTACATATTGTTGAACTTATTTTATCTCTTTCACTTAAAAGTTCGTCTAAACTAACTGAACCTACTGTATTTCTCATAGTTGTTTGGGCTAATTGGCTAACTGCATAGTTAAAGTTTTCTACTGCAAGAACTGCTTTTGAAGCATCAAATACCTTATAATATAATACTGCATTAATACGAACAGAAACGTTATCTTTAGTTATTGCTTCTTGTTCTGGAACGTCTACTGTTTTAGTTCTTATATCTACTTTTTTATAAGTATCTATTATAGGTAATACTAAATTCCAACCTGGGTTCATTATTTTAAAATATTTACCGAACCTAAACATAATACCTCTTTCATATTCATTTATTTGCTTTATTGAAGATAAAAGCACTATTACTATAACGATTATAATAGGAAATAATAAACTTAGAATTGCTGCTAACATTATTTTTCACCTCCTTCTATTTGATTTTGTATATTAACATTACTAATTGAATCAAATCTTTTTGTAATTTTATCTGTAGTAATGTGAATATCTCTTACATCTTTACTCACTGTTTCTATGTGAGAACTTAGTTTATCCCATCTATCTTTATATCTTAAAAATTCTTCTCCTAATTTATTAAGTTCAATATGGATAACAGAAGCATACTTATCTCTTTCTATACCCATTAAAATTGCTTCAATGATAGTAAGTAATGACATTAGGGTTGTTGGACTTGCAATGTATACGTGTTTAGTATAAGCATATCTGATAAGACTTTCGTGATAGGCATTTATTTCAGCAAATATTGCTTCTGCTGGTAAAAACATTATTGCTTCGTCACTAGTTTCTCCCTTTATTATATATTTATCACTAATAGCGTCTATGTGTCTTTTTACATCTAATTCAAATAATTTTTCTCTCTTTTTTCTTTCTTCTTCAGTTATACCTTTTTCTAACATATATCTATAATTTTCTAAAGGGAATTTACTATCAATACAAATATTACCTAAAGGAACTGGGGCAAAAAGTATGGCATCTGCAATAGTGCCTGTAGTTAGTGTGTATTGTGTTTTATATATTTTATCGTTTTTTTCTCCAAATATGCTAGATAGAATATGATTTAAATTAACTTCTCCAAATATACCCCTACTTTTTTTATCTGTTAAAATGGACTCTAAACTTATAATATCATTACTTAAAGAGTCTATTTTCTTTTGGGCTTCGTCTATTCTAGCAAGTCTCTCTAGTACGTTGTTAAAAGTTTTATTAGTCTTTTCAAAATTAACGTCTAATCTTTCATTAACTTTATTGTTAATATCTTTTAATCTAATTTCTATTCTATCATTAAGAGAATTAAAGTCACTTGATAAAACTCTAACTAAATCTACTTTAAACTCACCAATTTCTTTTACTATATCAGTTTCTATTTTACTTAATTTTAAAGTTAAATCATTATCATTTTTACTATCTAATTTCTTTAATAAAATTAATAATAAAACTATTACTATAACTAACAAACTAATTACTATATACCACATACGTACTCCTTATGAATATATTATAAAACATTTTTGCGATAACTACAATTATAAATTCATAAAAAAAGATGTAAGAAATGTTCTTACAAATTTATTTTAATTTTAATTTTTTATTTACTAAATAACTTATTATATATACTACACCAAGAAGCGCAAATATACGAAGAAGTATAATTGGGTCTTTTATGCTTTCAAGTAGACTTACACCTATATAACCCCAGAAATAAACTAGAGAAAGTTTACCTATAACTAGTGCAGCAAAGAATTTCTTTGTCTTTATTCTTGACATACCTGCTGCGATGTTAACTAAAAATGCTGGAGTAAATGGAATTGCTATTATGATTACTAACTGATAAAAGTTAAGATTTTTAACTGCTTTTAATACTTTTTTAAATGCTTCATTTTTATTTAATTTATTTATCGTTTTATCTTTAAGACCTTTTTTAAATAAATAATAACTAAACATACAACCAATAATAGTGCATATCCAAGATATGATAAAACCAAAGAAATTACCAAAAGTCATAAAATTTAGGGTAATAAATACACTTAGAGGTAAAATGGGAATTATAGATTCTACTAAAATAAGAGCGCATCCTAAAAGGGCTCCCCAGTTACCGAGTAAAACAAGTAAATTATTTATTAGTTCATTTAATGTATTAAATATTTCCATAAATTTAACTCCCAATATAATTATAATACTAATTTTATTATTTTTCGAGCATTATCACATTATAACCTAAATAATCGAGTACAGTTGACACTCTTTTACTTAATTTACCACTTTTGCAATAAACATAATATACATCGTGTTTGTTTAAATAATTTCTATAATTATTCATTAATTCGTCATAAGGAATATTTATACTTCTAGGTAAATGATTAGAAAGATACTCATATTTATCTTGTATATCTATTATTTTTACTCCTTTTTTATATTTTATACTATCATATTTTTCTATACGCATAATATCACCTAATATATTTTATGTTAAGTATATTATTTTTGACAAAAAAACTCCTTTATTTAGGAGTTATTCGCCATTTCCAAAGAAATCGTCAAAAAATTCGTCGTCTGTTATGTTACTATCTACAATTACACTGTCGGCATCTACATTAATTAAAGGTTTTTCTATTTGTTCTTTAATAATATCATTGTTTATTTCCCTTGCTTCTTCATAAAATTTAGTTGCCTTGTCGTTTCTTATAGGGGTATTTTGTGCACTGTTGGGTTTTAATAAATCGTCTATTCTTTGGCCAAATGGAGTGCTATTTTGTAGTTTAGTAAGTTCATTTTGACTATTTACACTAAAGTCAACTTGCTCGATTTCTGGCTCTTCAACTTTTATATTTGATACTGGTGGGATATCATTAAAGTTTAAACTTTCAAATGGAACTGGTTTTTCATTTGTTTTTGCTTTATAAATATTAGAATTATTATATGGTGTATTATATTTAGGTTCTTCAGGTTTAGTATATAATACTTCTATATCGTTGTCATTTTGAGTGTAGTTATTCATATTATTCATTTGAGTACTATTCATTGGAAGTTTAAAATCATCTATGAAAGGTATATCTTCAATATCAAATGTTTCTATGTCATTATCACTATTATCACTTGAATAAAAGTTATTTTGTTTAGGGTTATCAAGTTCTATAAAAGGAGAAGATGGTACTTCTTTAGTTTCATTTGATTTTGCATCAAGCATATTCATAGCAGTTATAAAATCAGAGAAATTATTTTCAACAGATTTTGGTTCTTCAACTTTCTTTGATAAAGTTTCTAATTCTTCTTCTTTTTCAAGTTCTGCTATTTTAGCATCTATCTTTTTAATTAAATCGTCTACATCAACTTTGGCTTTAGGTGCTTGTAATTTTGCTTTATCTTCTTCTAATTTATAGTCTTCATATTTTTTATTTATTAGTTTTTCAAAATCATTTTCTGCATCTTCTTTAGATTTAGGACCTAGTAAGGCTTGGGCTTCTTTTTCTAGTCTTTCTTCTTCTTCAAGTTTAGCAATTTGCTCGTCTATCTTTTTCACTAAATCGTCTACATTAGTTGGAGAAGATGGAATGTTTGAAAATGGACTTTGTAAGTTACTATTTAAGTTTTGCATACCAAATGGTGGTGCAAATGGGTTACCACTGCCACCTAAGAAATCTGGTTTTGAAGTATCTCCTAGTTTTTCGTCAACGAATTTCTTTAAATCAAATGTTTTTATAGGTCTTTCTGGTCTTTGAGTGTAACCACTAAGTTTTTCTGTATAACCCCATCCACCTTCTTGAGTTATTTTAAAACTTGGAGTATGTTTTGTTTTGAAAGGTTGATTTCTCCATCTTTTTATAATCATTTCAAATTGTTTCATTTGTTGCAAATCACTTACTGTTACAAGAGGTCTTATTGGTGGAGTTGGTTTATCTTTTTCTACTTTAGGTTTAACTTCTCCTAGAAGTTTAGAGATTTCTTCAAGCGCACTATACTCGGTTGTGATAAGATAGAACATATTACCACAGTTACCTTTTATAGTTTCGGCTACTTCTTTACCATAAACTTTATTTAATTGACTAAAATTTTGGATAACAAAGTTAAATCTCATGTTTCTACTACGAGAGGCTGTTATCATAGATTCTACATCTTTAAGTGCTGGCATGTTTGCAAATTCGTCAAGTATGAAGTTAGTTCTAATTTTTAATTTTAGATTTTCTTCTTTTTGTGCTTCGTCTATTAAACACTCATAAACTTGTTTTACAAATATAGTTGCTAAAGCGTGATATGTTGTTTTTTCGTCGTGTATTTTTAAGAATACTGCTGTTTTTTCTCTACCTATGTTTCTAACATCAAAGTCAGTGTAACTTAACATCTCTGCTAATTTTTGACGAGAAGAAAATATTCTTATCTTTTGTCTAAAAGTTGATGTGATACCACCTTTTGTATCTGCTGGGGCTGTTATTGTTGCAGCGGCACTTATGTAGGCACTTGAAAGTTCTCCTTTTAGTTTAAAATATTCTAAATCATATTTTTTTGCTCCACGTCTTTCTTCACCAAATGTACTCATTGAGTTAATACTATTTAAGTTTACTTCTTCTTCACAAGAAGCATCTTCAAAAAGGCCTAGTGCTAAACCTGTAAAATAGTCTGCTGCACTTTTTTGCCAGAATGGGTCTTGGTTGTTTGCGTCTACTAGAATATTTACACCTAAGTCTTCTAGTAATTCCATTGCTTTGTCTTCTTTTCCTTGTTTATAGTATCTATAAGGTAAACTAAGTGGGTTCCAAGCACTTCCCATATCTGGGTCACGGAAATTAACTAATATTACTTTATAACCTCTTTCTCTTAAAAGATTAGCATTATGTTCGTAGATTTCTCCTTTAGGGTCTGTAATAACCATACTTTCGCCACTTTTACCTAATATTTTAACTAAAGGGTCTATTATTGTCCAAGTTTTACCACTACCACTGGCACCGATTATAAGACTATGGTTTTCTCCGTCGTCAACATATGCCTCTTTATCATTTATAATTATAGGAATTCCAGCGTGTTCATACTCTTCGTCTTTAAGTACGATTTTCTTTACGTTGTATGCTTCTTTCATTTCGCTTTCTTTCATCCAACGAGCCCAGCCTGGGTCTTCCTTATCTTTCTTTTTACCAAAGCCAAAGCCTTTTTCTCTATCAAAGAAGTGACTTGAAGTGCTCATAAAAACACCAATTAAGGCAAATAAATAAAGTGTTAGGGTACTAACTATAAATTGCTTACCAAAAGCGGGAAATGGGTTAAGACCCCAAAAAATATTATTATGTGTAATATGGTATAAATTTAATACTCCTATTGCTACTAAATATAATAAAAATATACAAAATATAATAAAAATTATAAAATCTCTAGGTTTTGCTGTAAATTTTAACTTTAAATCCATATAAAGTGCACCTCTAAATGATTATACCAAAAAATAAGTAAAATTACTAGTATTTTTACTTATTATGTGAGGTGTCACTCAAGAGAATTAAAATAAAAAAGTAATTATTTAAAACCTGTATTTCTAGTTATTTTCCAAGTGTTTTCTTCAAATTCTAATGCTGGTTATAATTTGATATTTTTCTTCTGCTGTCCAATGTTTAAATTTTTTACCTTTTAAAGCCATTTTTATTATCTCCTTATTTTAATTATATCAAAAATAAAAGCATACACTTTCTTTGTGTACACTTTTATCTTACAACTTCAATAATTATATCCTACTTAATCATTTAATTTACATTCATTTATCGGTACAAATTTTTTACCTTTTAATCTATAAATAATATTACAGTTACCTAGATTATCGAAAAAACTTACATTATAAATAAATTCTAGTTTATCGTCTTCATATATATCAATAACATTTGCAATATTAACCACTGTGGTGTCTTGTATATTATCATTAACTCTTTTATCTAATATTGTTACTTTTTTACCATCTATGTATGCTAGTATGGAAATATTTTGGTTTTCTTCGTCTATAAAACTATTTAATGCTATAAGTTTTTCAGTATCATTGTCTTTATCAAAATCAATTTCTATTTTTTCATTTAAAGAAATATCTGATAATTTTAAATCTAGTTTAGAAGAAGAACTAATAAGTGATAATTCGTCTAATGTTATATTGTTTTTATTTAAAGGTCTTTGGGTAATATTTACTCTTCCAGTAGATGCTAGTAAGACTTCGTCATTATAAATGTTATCGTCATTATCATTAAATACATAGAATTTTTCGTTTCTAGTATTATAATATAAATCGTTTTCTCCAGCATAATTTCCATCTAAATAAATTTTAAATTTTTTATTATTATACTTTGATAGTTCTTCTTTTTTACTTTCACATTTCCATTTAGTACACTCGATTATGTCAAAGGGTTTTAGAAATAATGTGTAACTATTATTCTTGTTATAAATTTCAATTATTAAATATATACCAAATAATATTATAGAAAATAATATCATAAATACAATAACTATATATTCAAAAGATTTATTTTTCATTTCGCCTCCTAATTAAACTTTATAACTGAAATGCTTTTCCATCCAGATGGATCATATTTGTCTGCTACATCAGTTGAAGCGGAACCTGGATCTGCCATTGTCAAAGTACCATCTGACGACATCCCTGTTATGACAACATAGTGTCCACCATTTTTAACTGATAAAATTACATCATATCCTTGGTTTATATAATTTAGAATTACGCTTTCTTTATTTTGTTGAGAGCCTGAAAGCGATTGTGCATTCCAAGTGAAAGATACATCTGGACCTACTGCTAGCCGAATTGCATCTAATGGTTTTGATAAATCTCCATACATACCAAATACTCCATTTTGCTTTAATGTGGTAAAGAAAGTACCTGGGTTAAATGGGTTTATAACTATGTTAGGAGCACTTTTGGCAATTACTATAGAGTATGCTGTTGCTAGACAACCTATGCAACCTGCTGTAGGTGGACAATTTCTATTAGGATTTTGCGTAGTACCTAACCAAATGTCTTTCCATCTAGTGTCGTATTGTTTCCAATTTGCCCATTCGCCTGTTACTGATGGCGAGAAAGTACAGTCTGGTTCAGTTATTGTATAGTTTCCGTATTGTTTACGTAAAATTTCTGTATAATCTAGTCCTTGTGCTGCCCATGAGTCCCACGTATTTTGTTCTCCATTTCCATAGCCAGTTCCGTATATTTTGTTGCTTGAGTCAACTACAAACATACCTATTACTTCACTTACTGCTTTTCTTATAATTGAGTCTTCAGGCATAGGTCCAAAATGGAATTCACAGGTTGCTCCTGCTGGAATTGTATCTGGTGTTAGTAAAGTTACATTAGCTGTGTTTCTAGAATCAAAGCAAGCATAGCAGCCTTTATCTGGGTCACAATAAGTTTGGTCATAAGTACTATTAGATATAGAAATTACACCATTATTTATTTTAAATCTACCACTTTCAACACCTGCTAGAGTATAACTTGCTGCTGCAATAGCCTGTGCTTTTAAGGCTTCTATGTTTTGATATCCGTTCATTTCTGCATATACAACACCTAGAATATACTGTTCAAAACTTATTGGGTCTTGCCCTGCAATTGGCACCCGTGATGTAATACCTGGAATCGAATTATTTTGTGAAGTTTTTACGTGTGTTAGTTGTACTTTTAAACCATTTATATTTTCTCCTTTTACAGGATATTTACAAACTGCTCCGTTGGGACTTGAATATGAGCCTCCACCTCCTGATGGGTTTCTTCCATTTGTCCCGTATGCAACATTTATAGTATTAGGATAGCCTAAAACATAATTATAATAATTTTGTTTTGAATCTATTGTTTCTATTATTTTTTCTATATCTTTTGCTGTGTTATAAGTAAATGGTTGCCATTCTCCTTCTAGTATAAATCTTTTTCCACCATTATCATATCTTGGAAATCTATGATATGCAAAACCATCTTCATAAGTATAAGTTTCTCCTGCGTGTTCTACATACCATTTATCTAGCAATTTAACAACTGCATTATCGTCGCCTGGTACGTTAGGATTTGCTTTTTTATCATATATACTTAAATCTGGTAAATCTTCTTCTTTTATTTTAGTAACTTCTGTATAATATGGATGGCAGTCAAAGGCACCTCCTGGTTTTTCTGATGGACGAACTGTATTATCATACTCTGCTCCTTCTGGTAAATCAAATGGACCGTCTGTTTTTTTCCAAGATGCTTCTATCGTTCTATCTTCTTCGTATTGTTCCATTACATCTTTACCATACCTTAGGTTAAGTTTAAATTTAAGTTCGTCAAGGTAATAATTTATTGGAGTTTTTTTAGCACAAGTGTAATATCCTCCGCTTTCCATTGTATCGTCTACTATAAACTCAAGTTTGAAGTAAGGCCATAATTCGTGATTTTCTTTATATATGTATGAATCTAGCAAATATGATACGTCTGGTTTTGAATAAACTGAATTAATAATATTGCCTTTTACATCTTCAAATACTTCATAAATTTTTTGTTCCGATGTTGTTCCGTGTTTTTTTACCTTTTCAAATAATGCTGTTATTGCTTCAATATCAGTATATAAGTGTTCTTCTTCTATTCCATCACGTGCTTCGTCGTCTGAATATCTTGGAACTGGTATATACATTTCTCCATTTTCGTCATAATTTTGAGTATCAAATGAATAATAAAGTGTTGCAAATAGATAACCTGGTGGGATAGGATCTATATCTGTTTCATATTCTTTTTCGTCTATTAACTGTTTTACATATTTTTGAAATTGACAAGGGTCTGATAAATCATATATACCAAAGAAATTTAATAGTGAATCTATTATCCCTAATTCACAATGATTAGAGTCTATAATATTTTCAATTTCTGCACTTGTTATGTTTTCGTAATATTCGTCATTAAAGTTTTCATATACTTCAATACCTGGTGT
>CANRGI010000011.1 GCA_947630095.1 uncultured Bacilli bacterium | reverse complement strand
CCCGTTAGCAGCTTGGAAGGCTGAAGTTCTACCATTAAACTACACCTGCACATCTCAACAACAATATTAATTCTACTAAAATGTATTCAAAATGTCAAGTACTATAATGAAAATTTTAATATAAAATTTAACTTACAAAGTTTGAAAATATTAAAGTATTATGCTAGAATAATAGTAGTAGGTGATAATAATGGAAAATCCAAAAAGAAAAATACCATCAAAAAATTATGTAATACTTATAATAATTGTAATCATAACAGTTATATTGACATTTTATATAAGTGCCTGGGTAAAAGCATATCAAGACGACAAATTGAAAGTTAGTCCTTTAAGTGGCGTAGTAGAGGAGGTCCTTCCAGAAGAAATCAAAACAACCATTGCCGAGCAAAACGAGATAATGTTGTACGTGAGTTACACCCAAAATGACAAAATATATAAAGCAGAAAAAGACATACTAAAATATTTAAAAGACCACGACATAGTAGACAAGATGCTTTATGTAAATATAAGCGAGCAACAAGACGAATACGAAAAAATACTTAAAGACACATTTCCTAACATCACATTTGAAGATGCCCCTTTGCTTATATATGTAAAAAATGGCGAAGCAGTAGAAGTGATTAACAACACAAAAGGTGTCATATACGTAGTTGACGTAGCCCTTTTAAACGAAACTTATGAGTTAGAATAAAATTTTTTGAGATAACTAAAATGTTATTTCTTTTTTTAACTCGCACCTCAGTAAAGCAAAGTTATCTTTTTCTTATTAGTTTCAATAAGTCCATCGTCTTTTAGATATTTTATCTCCCTCATTAAAGCACTTCTATCAACCCCAAAATAATCAGCCAAATCAGTATAAGACATAGGCATCACAAAAACTTTCGCTCCCTTTTTTTTAGCCTCAGTATCAAAATACTCAAGTAACTTATCTCTAGTCGTCTTCTTTGTCAAAATATCAATTCTTTCATTTTGCCTTTTCATATTTTGAACCATAGACCCAATCATATTGTTTATTAGCATAGTATGACATAAGCAATTCTTAGAGCACTTCTTAGTTACATAATCAAAATCAAAAAGCACAATATCGCTTTCTTCAGCAGTTACTACAACTAGTTCATTAAATGAATCTGTTTGAAACATACCCCCAAAAAATTCTCCTTCATATATATTTTCAAGTATAGTCCTTTCCCCATTTAAATCGTACTTAACAAGATACGCTTTTCCCTTTATAATAACCCCCATCAAATTATTCTTAACCATATTAGATATAACAGTAGTATCTTTTTTATAATGTATAACCTGTGTAGAAAAGCACTTAAAAATCTTTTTAAGTTCCCCCTCACTAATTCCATCAAACAAGCATATTTTCCCCATTTATCTCACCACATCTCATATAACTTTAATTTTAATCTAATTTAGTTGCAAATACAACATAAAAAATAGAATAAATATGATATAATATAATTATATGAAAGGAGGCCAAAGAATGAAAGTCGTAAAAAGAGATGGCAAAATAGTAGACTTTGATAGAGAAAAAATAAGAATTGCCATAGGAAAAGCAAACGAAGAAGTAAACGAAGAAGACCGAATTAGCAATGTACAAGTGACAAATATCTGTAAACACATAGAAAATCTAAACAAAAAGAGAATATTAGTTGAAGATATCCAAGACATAATTGAAGAACGACTAGTTGACCTAGGCAAATACAACCTAGCAAAAAGTTATATAATTTATAGGTACAACCGAGCCTTAGTAAGAAAGAGTAACACGACAGACGAATCTATATTATCGCTAATTAAAAATAGAAATAACGAACTTAAAGAAGAAAACCCAAATAGAGATTCAAGCCTAGTAAGTAACCAAAGAGATTTAATCGCAGGAGAAGTATCAAAAGACATAACCAAAAGAATGCTTTTACCACTCAAAATCGTAAAAGCCCATGAAGAGGGCGTTCTCCATTTTCACGACATGGCATATTTCTTACAACCGATATTTAATAGTTGCATAGTAAACATACAAGATATGCTTGATAATGGCACAGTAATAAACGGAAAAATGATAGAAAGCCCCAAAAGTTTCCAAGTAGCCTGTATGATTTTAACCCAAATAATCGCGTCAGTTGCCTCAAACCAATACGGAGGCCTAAGCATAGACACCAAACACCTAGGCAAATACTTAAGAAAGAGTAAAGAAAAATTTAAAAATAATTACATATCAAAATACAAAGGAAAAATCAAAGAAAATGAAATAGACGAATTAGTAGAAGATAGATTAAAAGACGAACTTTCAACAGGAATACAAATAATTCAGTACCAAATAAACACCTTAATGACTACCAACGGCCAGTCCCCATTTGTAACTTTATTTTTAAATATAGACGAGCAAGATCCTTATATTGAAGAAAATAGAATGATAATTGAAGAAATACTAAACCAAAGATATAAAGGCATGAAAGATAAAGATGGTAACTACATAACTCCATCATTTCCAAAACTTATATATGTTTTAAATGAAACAAACAACTTAAATGGTGGCAAATATGATTACTTAACCAAACTTGCTATAAAATGCTCACAAAAGAGAATATATCCTGATTATATAAGTTCAAAAGTAATGAAAGAAAATTATAATGGCAATGTATTTAGTCCAATGGGAAGCAGAAACTTTTTATCCCCTTGGAAAGACGAGCATAGTAATTATAAATTTGAAGGAAGATTTAATCAAGGAGTAGTTAGCATAAATTTACCACAAATTGCATTAGAAGCAGATGCTGATATGGACCTTTTTTGGAAGTATTTTGACGAACGATTAGATTTATGTTATGAAGCCTTAATGTGTAGACATCATGCCTTACTTGGTACATTAAGTAGTGTAAGCCCTATACATTATGAATACGGTTGCATTTCAAGACTTAATAATGAAAAAATAGATAAATTATTGACAGGCGGTTATAGCACTTTAAGTCTTGGTTACATAGGTTTATATGAAGTTACAAAACTTATGACAGGAAAAAGTCATACAACTTTAGAAGGTCAAGAATTTGCATTAAAAGTAATGAACAAACTAAAATCTTCAACTGAAAAATGGAGTAAAGAAACTAATCTAAGTTTTACTTTATATGGTACTCCATCAAACAATTTATGTTATAGATTTGCTAAAATAGATAAAGAAAAATATGGTAGCATTAAAGATATTACAGATAAAAACTATTACACTAATTCATATCATATAGATATAAGAGAAAATATTGATATATTTGAAAAATTAAAATTTGAAAGTCAATTCCAAAAAATAAGTACAGGAGGTTTTATTAGTTATATAAACATTAATAATATTGATTATAATGATAAATTTTTAGAAGATTTAATCAAGTTTGTATATGAAAACATAGAATATATTTCATTTAATAAAGGTGATTATTTAAGTGATTTAGAAAGTGTAAATGAATAAGAAAGAGAGGAATAAATAATGAATAATAATGAAAAAATAAGAGGTTTTGAAATTGCGAAAGGATTTGAGGATAAGGATATACATTTGCCAGTAAGAAAGACAAAATATTCAGCAGGATATGACATAGAAGCAGCAGAAGATGTAGTAATACCACCATTTAAACCAGGTATGAAACCTACACTAGTAAAAACAGGCCTTAAAGCATATTGCCCAAAAGACGAATTTTTCATACTAGTTAATAGGTCAAGTAACCCAGGCAAAAGAGGACTTGTCTTAGCAAATTCAGTAGGAATAATAGATTCCGATTACTATGGTAACCCAGATAACGACGGACATTTTATGTATGCTTATTATAATTTTTTCACAGAAGATATACATATTAAAAAAGGCGACTGCATAGGCCAACTTATATTCTTAAAATTTTTAACAGTTGATAATGACGAAGCCCAAGGTGAAAGAGTAGGTGGCTTTGGTTCTACAAGCAAATAAAAAAATTACCCAAATATAAAAGGGTAGTTTTTTATTTCTATATTGTATACAAAAAGAACAATGATTTTTACCTCATTGTCCATTTTTTCTAAATTCTATCAAATTGATTTTTACTATTTATAACAACTAATGTAATACCCGCAACTGCAAGAAGACAAGCACCAGCAATTATATAATTAGCAATACCAGTCTTAGGGTTATTAACACTTGATAATACTTTAATTGTAGGACTACATATTTGGTCGTCAATTTTATCGTCAGCAGGGTAATTACCTAATCTTGAACTTCCTTGAGTGACAACAATTTGTCTATTAGTTTTAAGAGAAACTTTATCAACTAAACTAGCATCAACAGTCCCTTTAACCGCTAAAGTATAAGTAAGTTTAACTGTTTTATTAGTTTCAAGATTTGAAATATCCCACTTAACAATATTTTCGTTAGTATCAAATGAAGCATTTCCAACACTAGCAACTATATCTTTAATTTCAAAATTATTTAAAATGTAATTATCATAAGAAATAGTAGTTGTTATATCATTTTTAGCACTAGGTAAATATTTAGTAATTTCTGCTAAGTAATTTAAAGTAGATATTCCACTAGTTTCAATTTCGTGTTTTGAAGAATTTGCAAATATATTATCGAAATTAGTTTTATCTGTCATATTTATAGCATAAGCAACTATATTTATTCCTGCACTTTTATATCCTTCAACTTGACTTTTTAAACTAGCAACTTTACCACTATCTAATGTACCTAAATCTGATACAAATACTACGATTATTTTATTTGTAGCATTTTGACTAAAAGCAGTAGAAGCCTTACTAATTGAATCGAATATTCCTCCGTTTTCTCCACTTTCTATAGATTTAACATTATCTAGTTGCATTTCAATATTAGCATTGTCAGGGTTAACTAGGGTAGTTTGCCCATTAGCAGTTGATACCACACCTTGTGACATATTATCCATATTTTCTAATGTTTTAGCACTAGATTTAATCGCATCTATTAAACTAGATTTTGAACTATTCATACTATTTCCATTATCAATCGCGTACATTACTTCAGTATATTTTGAATTATCCAAAATAATATCAATACTAACTTCTCCATTATCTAAATTACTTTGACTTGTATTTATAGTATTTAATATAGTAGCCCCGTCTTCACTTAGCGTCTTAACTCCTGCATTTTCACTTTCAATTTTAACTTTATAACTAAGTGCATCTAAAGCGATAATACCTAATAAACTCACACTTAATAAAGTTATACTCATTAATAACTTCTTTTTCATTTTTCCTCCTCCTATTATCTACATTATACCACGCATTAATTTAAAATAAAATATACATTTACATTAATATTATTTGAAAACTAAAAAATATTATACTTAAAATTTAACATAAAGAAAAAACTCTGATTTATTTCAGAGCCTATTCATTAAAATGTTTTCTTACGACAAACTATTGCTAAACCACAAGATGCAATAATTAACATAGCAATACCTACAGTCTTATAATTAACAATACCAGTCTTAGGATTATTTACACTTGATAGTATTCTAATTGTCGGACTACAGATTTGGTCATCAATTTTGCTATCTTCTGGATAATTACCAATTCTTGTACCATCTTTAGTGACAACTATTTGTCTATTAGTTTTAAGTGTTAACTTATCAACAATAGTTGAGTCAACTGTATCTTTAACAGATAGGGTATAAGTAAGAATTGCTTTTTCATTACCTAAAACATTACCAACAGTCCATTCAACTAAATTAGTGTCTTTATTGAAATTAGCACTACCTTGACTTGCTTGTACATTTTTAATATCAAAGTTATTTAAAATGTAGTTGTCAAAAGATATATTAGTTTGAATTGTATCTAAAGACTTGTTAAAGTAAGTTGAAATAGTATCTACAAAATTAAGATTTGAACTAATTTGCTCAGTAGTTAATGTATGTTTATCGTTAATAGAACTAAATACTGTAGTAAAGTTAGAAGCAGAGTCTGTTAAATTAATACCATATACTATAACTTTACAATTTTTTGCATATTCGTCTATCTTTGCCTTTAAAGAACTAGTATCAGGACTGCTTCCTAAAGAAGAAACAAACACAACTAAAACTTTATTTTTAGCATCACTAGCACTTAAAATTTCATAAGCCTTATCGATAGAATCGAATATCTTACCATCGCTAGTACCAATAACTGAATTTTTAACATTTTCTAGTTGCATTTCTATATTTTCACTATCAGGACTAACTGAATCAGTAGCAGTATCATTAGTAGATACAACGCCTTGTCTTCTAAAGTTTTAGCACCACTTTTAATCGTGTCTATTAAATTATCTTTAAAAGAAGAAACAGCACTACCATTATCTAATACATACATAATATCTGTACTTTTTGAGTTATCGATAATAATATCAATATTAACTTCACCATTTGCTAAATCACTAGTAGCAGTATTAATAGTATTTAATATTGTCGCACCTTCCTCACTTAATGTCTTAACTCCAGCATTTTCACTTTCAATTCTAATGCCATTATTAGCCGCATTAAGTGGTAACAAAGTCGCTAAACTTAAACCTAACACTGTCAAACAAGCAACGACCTTCTTCATTTTACACCTCCTATTATATATACATTGTACTAAATTTCTTTTAAAATGTCTATGATAAATTAAAAGTTAAAATAACAAAATTATCCTTTATAAAGTTTAATATTTATGGTAATATAATAATAGTAGGAGAAAAGGTATGAAAGTAATAAGCATTTTAATTAAAACTGATAGATTTGTAATAAGAAATACAAAAACTAATATAAATATTAATACTAATCAAGTTACTGATTACACTCTTTTTTATACTCCTAACTACATAAAAAGAAATAAAAAGATTATAAAAGAATTATTAGATAATAAAAATATAGATACTTGTTCTTTTGACGATTTCGATCTTTTCTTATTTTTATACCCAATTATTGCATCTCCAAAAGTAATATTTGAAAATAAAAAAAGTCTTACTCCTAAAATAATGGACTTACTTTTTGATAATGAAAACCTAAAAGAAATCGAATGTTACTTCATGCCAAGCGATTATGTCCATATCGCCTCTAATAAGAATATATCTGTTAAATTTAATAATGATTTATTATTTACTATGGAATTTGTAGACGATAATGAATTTAAAAATATGAAGAATATATATTATAAGAAAGTAGTAAGTTTTTTTAGTTTAGAAGAAGTAGAAAAGAATTTAAAAAATTTCTTAAGAATAAATACTCACTTAGAAGTAATTAACTTGTATTGTTATAGTAATAAAATAATTAAATATGTAGTAGATACTCTAAAAGAAACAAACCACGAATATGTAGATATATTCATATATCAAAACCAATATAATACTAATAAATTAACTGAAAGTGCTGATTATTTAAGAAAGATTAGTAAGAAATATAAAGAAATAGAAAATGGTAGAGAAATAAGAGTAGTATATTCTGATAACTACCTTAAAAATAACTTCTTTAAACAAATGACATTAAATGGAGTAAAACTAGTAATGGTTGCAACTTTATATATAGGAACTGTTTTCTTAATAAGTAATAGATATCACGAGTACATCGCTCTTATAAATATTAGATTACTTGAAAGTACATTAGCAAGTTCATTAGAAAATGTGCAAATAGACGAAATGGACGACGAAGATATAAATCCTCCAGTAGAAGAGCCAACTATAGACGATACTCCAGAAGTAGAAACTCCACCTCAAGTGCAAGAATACGTTAATCATTATACTAGCATACAAGAAGCAACATTTGATAAATTACTAACTATTAATAAAGATGTAAAAGGTTGGTTAGTTGTAAATAATACTAAAATAAATTATCCAGTAACACAAGGTCCTGATAATGATTATTACTTATCTCACGATATATACAATAAGAAAATAACAACAGGTTGGGTATTCATGGACTATAGAAACGATGCTTTAAACTTAAGTGATAATACTATAATATATGGACATAACTTAAAAACTGGTTATATGTTTGGTTCACTTAAAAATGCTTTAGATTATAGTTGGTATACAAATCCAGCAAATCAAATAATAACATTTAATACTATAAATAAAGATATGAAATGGAGAGTATTCTCTATTTATAGAACTGATTATACAACTGATTATTTAAAAGCAAATTTTTCATCCACTCAAGAATTTTTAGATTTTGCTTCTTCAATGAAAAGTAGGAGTATTTATGATTTTGGAATAAATGTTAAAGAAGGGGATAAAATACTAACATTATCAACTTGTACAGGTAATAATAGACGTATGGTTATACACGCGGTGTTAATAGGATAGAAGATAGTAAACAGAAAGGTAGTTAATATCGTTCTGTTTTTAATTTTTTTCTGAAAATTTGTAAAATTTTGTATACAAACCAAAAAATCTGTATTATAATGTACTTATGATAGAAGAGGTGTTATATGAAAAAATATAGTTTATTACTGGCAATGTTGTTGTGTTTTTTTGTGAGTACAATTAAGCCAGAA
Organism: uncultured Bacilli bacterium; assembly: GCA_947630095.1. GTDB lineage: Bacteria > Bacillota_I > Bacilli_A > RF39 > UBA660 > MGBC139354. The sequence continues at coordinate 7,120 of CANRGI010000011.1, read as the reverse complement.
GCCAGTTGTACGGATATGGCAAAAGAAGCGGAAAAAATAGTAGTAAGAAAAGAAAATTATGTTCCTGACGAATTGGAATATGACGAAAAAGGAATTGTTATTCCGACAACTTTCGTAGGAATTGCAATAGATAAAATGACTGAAGACTTTTATGCAGTTGTAACAAGTGACGAAGATGATGATGTGATAACAATAAGATATGCAGATACAGAAAATGGTTTTTATAAAATTCAAAGTCATAACTATTATAGAAATGTAAATTTTGAAGTTAAATTTTATTCCACTGATTCAACAAAATGTAATTCTACTGATGCCATAAGAAAAGTAGACATTCAAAATGATATCTTAAATCAATATCTTTATACTAATAAATGTATAGAAGAACCAAGTTTAGAAATATGTGGCAAATTTAAAAATACTAATAAATTAGACGTTGGAAAATTTGAAGAAGAATTTGATAAACAATTAGAAGAAAAAAACAAAAGCGTATTTGATAAATTATTAGATTTTGTTAAAAATTATTGGATATTCATATTAGTACCAATAGTAATAATAAGTGTAATTTATATAACACGAATAATACTTATTAAAAGGGAGATGGCAAAACATGAAAAATAAAATTAAAATATTTTCAATAATGTTGATATCAACAGCATTACTTATTCCAAAAAGTCTTTTTGCTTTTGCAAGTGATTTACCTGATGATACATCAATAGGCTTTACGAGTGAATTTGATAATGACCAAGTAGATAATTATGTCGACATTTATACAAGTAGTGGAATAGAATATGACAATAATGTATATTCAGTTGAGAAAAGAACTTCAGAAAAAGTAGCAAGTGGTATGTTTTGTATAGATCCACAAGGTGCACTTAAAACATCTACTCTTTATAAATCAGTAGACGAAGATGGGGAATATGACCTTTCAAAATGTGCTTCAGCAACAACAACTACAGATGGAAGTAAAGCAAGTAGATATTGCGGATTAGCAGTAATACTCCAAGAAGCATATAGTGATCAATCAGGTGCTTCTAGTGACCCTAACTTTTATACAAAACTTGATGTAGCAATAACATTAGCATTAAGATTATGGGCTAGTAAAGAACATACTTCATCAGAAGGAACTATAGGTCAACACTCTACATTTAATGATGCGATGTATGGAGGGGCAATAACTAATTTAGCCGATGCAATAGATGATGCAGGCGGAGATATGAGTAAAGTCAAAATATTTAGTTGATAAGAAAAATGCTACAATTAATGGACAAGATTTATTAACTTTTGCAGCAAGTTTATATGCTAAAGCAGCAACTGGAACAAAATTACAACAACGTGATTTATCAACAGCAAGTGGTTTGGAAAAATCAGTAAATGAAGATGGAAGTTATAGTTTAGAAGTAAGAAGTACTTTTGGAAATATTGATAATATAACAATAGATGGACAAAGTGTTAAATTTAAACAAAAAGCTTGTAGTGATGGAAATGGAAGTTGTCTTGATTTTTCAAGTATTCCTTCTTCATTAATAAATAAAGAGTGCAAAAATAAAAATGACACTGTAAAAGTAAAAGTAAACTACACTAGTAGTGATTCATTAGACAAAATGAAAATGTATAAAGCTAAAAATTGTCCTGGATGTCAATTTTTAATAGGCTTTAGTGCAAACAGTCAAAAAACAGAAAAAGAAATAGAAATTCCTTGTAAAGATATACCAGAAGATCACGATCCATGTCTTGACGATTTCACAGACCCAGATACAGGAGAAAAAGGATGTACAGATAATAATGGTAATTTCGATCCAAGTTGTGAAAAATATATGGAAGAATGTGACCCAGGTGAATGTATAGAAAATTACACAAATCCAAAAACAGGTGAAGTAGGTTGTCGTGACGACAAAGGCAAATGGGACCCAACTTGTGAAAATTATAAAAAATTCTGTGAAAATTCAGCTTGTGAAGAAAACTACACAGACCCAGATACAGGTGAAACAGGATGTACAGATAGTAGTGGTAATTTTGACCCAACTTGTGATAAATATATGGAAGAATGTGACGTTGGATATTGTGAAGAAAAAGAAAATCCAAAAACAGGTGAAAAAGTATGTTACGGAAAAAACGGGCAAACTTCTTGTGATACTTGGAAAGAAGAATGTAAAGACGAGTTAAAATGTACGATAGATGAAGATGGCAATTATTATGATTCAGAAGGAAATCCAACAGACGAAAATGGTTATAAAGAAGATTGTACTTGTAATGAAAATAGCGATGGAACTTATACTGGACCTTATGGAAATGAAGTAAGTAAACAAGAATATGATAGAGAGTGCTTTTGTTCAAAAGTAGGAGACACTTGTCGTGGTAAACAAGGTCAAGTAATAGACTGTGCTAATTATTCTGAGGAATGTGAAGATCCTCAAAAACCACAGACTTGCCCTAGCAGTTTTGAAGATACAACACCTCAATCAGCTTGCCAAAATGGGCTTACAGAAGGAACATTAAAAGACCCTGAAATATGTAGTATAATGAAAAACAAAGACATAAACTATAAAAATGATGAAATGAGTCAAGAATATTGTAATGTTTATTGTAGAGAAGTATTAGATTTCAAATTTATGGATGTTGAAACTGCACAAGCAGGTAGATACTTCAATCATAATGTAACAGCATATGAATCTGAAAACTTATTAAGTATTCAAAATTTAAGTACAGTAATAAAATCAACTCAACAATGTGGTTCAGAAATACAATATAAAGAATGGAAAGCAGAGTTCCTTGCAGTACTAGAAGAAGTAAGAGAAAATTGGAATAATTTAAAGATGTTTGAAGAATATCATACAATAGGAATAGGTACATCAGGTAAGCCAAATGAAAAAGTAGTATCTCCAAAAACAACAGACATTTGTACAAAAGCAGTTTATCCAGAAATTAAATATATCTATTATTGGAATAGAGAAACTGGTGAGTGGTATGAAACAGATGAAGAAGGCAATGAACAATACAAAAGTGGAACTACATCAAATGGAGAACCAAACGATGCAGGACATTGGGAATGTGATGAAAATGATCCGCCACATTGTACTTGTATAGCAGGACACGCTGGACATGCAGGCGATGAAAATTACGTAATTAATATGACTAAAGCATATGCATCTGCTTATGCAGCATCTGTTAAACGTAGAGACGATTTAGTAAAAATGTTACATCAATGTAATTTTATGAAAGATACTGAAATGATACAACATTATCAATATAATAAACAAAATTATCATACAAATGAATATGAACCAGTATATGACCAAAGAACACCTTATTTACAAAAAACTGATACAAACTATTATAAAGTACAACAGTATTTCCCTAATAATGAAGCATCACAGGAATTTGATTATGAAGAAAATACAACATTTAATGAAAATTTCCCTACAAGAATAGAAAACGTTTATGAAAATGACCCTATTGGTACAGATGATGCTTTAGGACGTGTAGAACGTAAATGGGTAGTAGACGACGAATATAAATGGGATAATTATTGTGGAGGTTGTGCTGGAGACTTAAGCAACGGAGCAACTTCAATACCATTCGAAGAAGATACAAAAATGAAATGGTTCAACTGTGAAGGAAGTGCACTAGGAGCTAAATGTGATTTGGAATATGTAGAAAAGCATATGCCGACAAGTGCAGCAGCAAGCGATACATTATGGAGAGTTACAGGACATTATCAAGCACAAGATTTCTTTACAGAAATATTTACAGGTGATGTAAAAACTTCTGATAGTAATGATAGAATTGAATTACCAAAAAGTTCTTGGCCTGTAGGTAGATTAAGAGAAACTAACTATCAACAAGGAGATCCTTATGATATATATGTTAATTTAGGTTCAGACGATAGAAAACCTGCAATAGATTTTGTTAACAGAAGTGATGGATTTAAAGAACAAGTTTGTGGTTATGAAGTAATAAATGAAATGGAACCTTACGATTGTGACGATGGTTACCATATATGTTATAACTGCGACGACCCAACGACACCAGAAGTTGAACCTTGTCCAAATCCAGATTGTCCAGGTAGTCCAAGTGGTAAATGTCCAGACGGAGATGCGGGATTCTTCTTTAGGTCGGTAGACTTATCAGATTTATTCCCTAATTCAATGTATTCACCAGTAACAGGTGGAGTAGCAACACCAGTATCTACTAGACCAATAGGTTCTAACTGGAATTATATATACGAACCAAGTGTATTAGAAAAAGTTAAAAGGATACAAGAAGATTTAGGAAATGATATTTGGACTAAAGCAACACCACAATATGTAGTAATATTAACACCAACGGCAATGAGAAAAATAGATAGCTTTAATAATACTATAGACTATTTAGATAAAGAAACACTAAATTGTGGAAAGAATTTATATTGTAGGAGTAGATTCCTAGAATCAAATTTAAGAAATATATTAAGAAGTGAAAGTGGAGCAGAACTTTACACTAAAAATTCTAATGCTAATCAAAATTTATATGTTGCAGGAGGTGCAATTTAAATGAAAGAAACTTTTTGGACATATATATTAATGATAATTGGTTTATTCGTATTAGTAGTATTATTCATAATTCAAGATTTAACAAGTACTAGTGAAGCTGACTATTATATGACTAAAGAAGTTATGCAAGCAGCTATGATAGATTCTATAGATTATGGTGTTTATAGAAAATATGGAGATATTAGAATAATAGAAGAAAAATTCGTAGAAAACTTCATTAGAAGATTTAGCGAAAGCACAAGAGGGAGCAAAACATATAAAATAGAGTTCTATGAAATATATGAAGAACCACCAAAAGCAACAGTTAGAGTAAAAACAGCAACAAGTGAATATCAAGTGGAAGCAGACGAAGTATCTCAATTTGGTATAGTAACTTTGTTAAGTGGAATAATTGAAACTAAATATGAACAAGATTGCGTACAAAAAGGTACGTGTACACCATAAAGGGACATTTGAAATATGTCCTTTTTTTTTAACTAATATTATGCTATAATAATTTTATAGAATAGAGGTGCTTTATGAAAAAAATAATACTATTTGCCATTATATTCATATTAAATATTAATGTATTAAATGCTGAAGACCAAGATTGTACTTATGCCAAAAAAAGAGAATATAATACATTAGCTTCTCATATTAGTGTCAGTTATGATTATGACGAAGCAACATCTTCTTTTACTTATAGAATAGATAATTTACAAGATTTATTTATGCTAACAGAAGGAAGTACTAAAAGATATACACCAGAAAGTGGTACTATAAGACTTACTAATATTAAAGAAGGAGAACAAAGGTATTTTAGTGTAATAGTTAAGTTTGATAAGGAATGCGCAAATACCGCTATTAGGACTCTCACTATAAAAGCACCTTATATAAATAGTTTCTATGGTTCTAATTTATGTAATGGTCATGAAAATCTAAATGTATGTAGTTCAAGATTTTTAGATTACGAAATGACAGAAAAAAATTTTTTAAACTTAATAGAAAAAGACAGATTATTAAAAGAACAAGAAAATAATAAAAAAGAAGAAGAAGAGAAAGAAGAAGAAAAGCCTAAATTTATTGATATAGTAATTGAACAAACAGTTAAATATTATGTGCCAACATCTCTAGTAGTAGTTACAAGCGCTATTGCTATTGCAGCTTTCAATGTAATTATAAGAAAAATTAAACATAAAATATAACGAAAGTGTATTTATTAATGCACTTTTTTTATTTTTTTAAAAATTAATGATACTATTAATTGATTTTAGTATCATTTTGTTTTATAATGATAGAGTAAGGATAGGAGGAGTTTAAATTATGAAAAATGTAATGATAGCGTTAAAGAGGTTTTTTAGTAACAAGAATACTGTAACAATACTATGTGTACTAGCAATAGTTCTAGTATTATATTTTGGATATAATTATAGAATTAATCAAGCAACACAACCAATGATGGTTCCATATGCGAGAACAGAAATACAACCTAGAACACTTATAACAGAGGATATGATAGGACGTGTAGAAGTACCTAAAAAAATGATAACTAGTAATACAATAACAAACGAAAGTGATATTCTTAATATGTATTCTAACTATAATACTGTTATACCAGCAGGAAGTTTATTCTATAAATCAACTTTAGTTACATGGAGTCAAATGCCAGATTCAGCTTGGGCTGACATTCCTGATGGATATACAGTAGTAAGTTTAAACGTTAATACAGAAACAACTTATGGTAACTCAATTTTCCCAGGAAACTACATCGATTTATATTATTCAACTTGGGACGATACAGGATTATTACTTTTAGGTAAATTAATAGAAAGTATTGAAGTTTTAGCTGTCAAAGATGCAAGTGGTAAACACGTATTTGAAAACAGTGCTAACCTAGGTGCACCATCAAGCTTAATATTCGCAGTACCTGAATATATGCACTTATTATTAAGAAAAGCATCATACTTAAGTGGAACAATAATTCCAGTTCCAAGAAACAAGAGTTATAGTGAAAACCCTGGCGCTACTATTGTAAGTAGTGAATACATTGAAGATTATATTTTATCACAAACAGTTATATTACCTGAACAAAATCCAAATCAAGGTAATGTAGGAACTATAGATTAGTTTAGTAAGGAGATTTTATGGATAACACAATATTTGACCAAATTGACTTCGGACCTTTGCAAGACTTACTTGCAAATGACGATATTACCGACGTATCATATTCAAATGGTGGTATGATATGGCTAAAGACATTAACTCAAGGTGTTTTTAGAATAGAAAGACCAGAAATAAACAATCAATTGATGGAAAAAATAGCATTCCAATGTTCAAACGTAATGGGTAAAACCTTCAATATGGCACACCCATTCCTAGATGCAGAAAGTGCTGAACTTCGTCTAAACTTTGTACATGATTCAATAGCGAGGAATGGAATAGCATGCGTAATAAGGAAGACGCCAGCGAAGATAAGACTAGAGAGAAATAAGATATTAAGAGAGAAATATATAACAGAAGATATATTAGATTTCTTAATAACATGTGTACATGGGCACTGTAACATAATAGTATGTGGAGAGACAGGATCAGGAAAGACAGAGTTTGTAAAG
>CANRGI010000010.1 GCA_947630095.1 uncultured Bacilli bacterium | reverse complement strand
GAAAAAGTTGTTGACAGTAATAAATAAAAGATATAAAATGTAAGTATAAATAATAAAAAGGAGATAAGAGAGTATGAGGAAAAATAACTTGACAGTACAAATGTTTGATATGGGGGGGGTATTATAGACTAAAAAATTCTTTTATCTTTTTGCATACCCGAACGCATAGTATTTTAACTATGTGTTTTTCTGTGCCTAGAAAGGAGTATGTAAAATGATAAAGAGAATATTAAGTAGTAAAACAAGATTAGGAATAGCAATTATAGTGATATTAATGCTAGTAATGAGTTTATCTTATGGGACATTTTTAATTGGAACAGATAACTATAAAGTAAGTGAGTTACTTATTGCAGAACTTAATTACGGGATAAAGATAGAAGCAGATGCTAACCAAGTGTGTACAGTTAGTGAAACAAAAGTAACAACACCTCAAGATACTGAATGTTTTGTAACTATACAAATATCTTCAGTAAATCCAATTGACAGTAGATATGCACTTGCTTATAAAAATGAAGCAGGTAATGCTGAAGTAAAGTATACTGATAAAACTCAATGGAAGAGTGAAGGAGTTATAGAAGATTACAATAATAACTATACAAGAAAAGTAAGAGTAGTAATAAGTAATAATGGAAATTCAAGTCAAGCAATAACAGATTTTAAAGTATTTGGTGGTTATAAGTTTAATTCTAAAGTATCAATTGACTTAAACAATGGATATGTAACAATACCAGGAACATACACAGAAAGTGTAGAAGCAGGAAATAATAGATTAGTAGATATAGTAGAAAAAGATACTGGGTGTGTAACAAGTGAAAGTAAGGAGTGTTTATATGGTGGAGGAACAATAACTAACTATCTTCAATATCCAACAAATGAAGATAAGACACAAAATTTATGGAGAATAACAGGGAGTTATGAATTGGATGGAACAACTTATGCTAAAGTGGTTTATAACAACAATTATGGAACAAATACAAGTAAAGATAATATAAAAGATAAATTAACTAATTTCTATACTACACTAGATAAAGCAAGTGAAATAATAGAAAATACTAATAAATTTAATTGTACAAAAGATGGTTGTACAACAAGTGAATATTCTAAAATAGGTTTATTAAGTGTTTATGAATATGAACAAGCAGGTGGGTATGAGTCTTACTTAGGAAATACTAATAATTGGTTTGCATTAGGTAATGGAACTATTAAAAATATCACTCCAAGTGGAATACAAGATGTAAGTGGAGATAGTGGAGTAAGACCAGTAGCATATCTACAAACAGACGTCACAGTAACAGGAAAAGGAACGTTAGAAGACCCATATAGAATAAGTCCAAAGGAAGATATAAATATAGTTGCTTGGACAGTAAATGGGCAAAATACTACAGAAGATTTTGAAACTCTTTTAAATAATAGTGATAAAACAATAGGCAGTGTTATATGTAAAAATGGAACAAAAGCAAAATGGAATTTGAAAAGTAAATCTATGACTTTAACTAATTTACATGCACCTGATTATTGTACGATAGATTTTGTAGAATATAAGGGACCAGCATTTATGGCAAAACTAAAAGTCGATAATCCCAATATAAAAACAAGAGATACGGAAAGTTTTAAAAGTACGTTTACAGAACCAGGTTTGTATGTAGAAAATGACGAAAAATTTTTGGAAACAGATGGAAAAGACCCAACAATAAATGAAGTATTATATTTTGCAGGTCCAGTTCAAAATAATTGGGTGGTGTTCGGAGGATATTGGTGGAGAATAATAAGAACCAATGAAGACGGAAGTGTAAGGTTATTGTATTCAGGAAAAGCAGAAAAAGGTTTAGATGGGAAGTATACTGGGCACGATCAAGCAAATGGTATAATAGATAATGGAACATCAATATTTTATAATTCTTCATATAATGATACTATGTATGTAGGATATATGTATGGAACGAGCGGAGATTTAGCAAAAAATAGAACAAATGAAACTGACTCAACAATAAAGGAAACAATAGATAATTGGTATGATAAAAATATGATAAATACTGATGACCAAAAATATCCATTTAGTACATATTTGAGCAGAACAGCAGTATATTGTAATGACCGAGCAACCTCTAGTTATTCTACTTATGCAATGTCTTATGCAGTGTATAAAAGATTAATAGAAAGTAAAAGACCATCGTTTAAATGTGGAAATGATGCAACTGGAACTTTATATTCAAGTTCAACTGGTGGAGCAGATAAAACGGATAGATTTACAGGAAGCAATGATATTAATGTTGGAAATGAAAAATTAGGAAATAAACCAATAGCATTAATGACAGCCGACGAAATAGCATATGCAGGTGGTTTATATAATACTAGTAACGAAAGTTCTTATTATTATCAAAATAGTAATGGTGAAAGTATAACAGGAAAAACATTTTGGTGGACAATGAGCCCATCTCACCTCAATGGTGGAAATAGTAAACTCGCATTAGTTTTTTACATTTATGGTTCAAATAGCCCTGGTTATTTAGGCACTACAAATGTTAATGGTACGAATGGTGGAGTTCGTCCAGTAGTTTCTCTGAAATCTTGTGTAACAGTAACAGGAAAGGGAACAACAGACAATCCATATATTCCAGAGATAGATGCAGAATGTGCTACAGCAGACAACTAAGGGGGAAATATGACAGAAAGTAAGATAAATAGTTTGGTTGGAAATAATATTAGAAAATATAGACTTATGTATAATGCAAGTAAAGGGAGTCTTACACAGAAAGATTTAGCAAAGAGGATAGGTGTTAGTACATCACTAATAGGTGGACTTGAAAGTAAGAAGGTAAGTCAGGGGATAAGTTTATTTAATTTATATAAAATAAGTGAAGTATTAGATATACCAATAGAGAAGTTTTTTGAGTGAACTTCTCTTGTTTTATATTAGTATATTTGTTATAATTGATGTGATAAAAGAGGTAGATAAATATGAGAAAGTATATGGTAGAATATATAAAAAGTATAGAAGAAAAGATAGAAAGTAAGCATAGATTTAGTTTGAAAGAGAAGCAGGAGTTTAAAGATAAATTAATATATTTTCAAAATGAAAGACTTATACATTTAATAGTTACTTGTTTATATGTAATACTTGCATTAACGTTTATGATATTAGGTGTAGTTTCTTGGATATTTATAGTTATATTTGCATTTTTAATTATATTTTTACTTTTTTATATACCTCATTATTTCTTTTTAGAAAATAGTGTACAGTATATGTATAAATTATATGATAAGATTATATAGGAGTGTTATGGAAAGAGATTATATTAAAGTAGAAGTTAGTAAGAAACAAGAAAATAGAATAAAAAATGGGCATCCTTGGGTATATGAGGGAGAAATAGTAAATATAAGTGATAAATATATAGATGGGGAATTAGTAGATGTAGTTAGTGAAAAAGGTAAATATTTGGGTACAGGTTTTATTAATAGTAATTCTAAAATAAGAGTTAGAATAGTATCTAGGAATACTAATGATAAATTTGATAGAGATTTTTGGAAAAGAAGAATAGAATATGCTTGGAATTATAGAAAGACTGTAATGGGAGATTTAGAAAATATTAGGGTTATATTTGGAGAAAGTGATGGGTTTCCTGGGGTTACTGTTGATAAATTTAATAGTGTATTAGTTATTCAAATACTATGTCTTGGTATGGATAAGATAAAAGATGTATTAGTTAAATCATTAATTGAAGTAATAGAAAATGATGGAATTAAAATTAGAGGGGTATATGAAAGAGAAGACGTGAGTATTCGAGCACTAGAAGGTATGATGGAATATAAGGGGTGGTATTATTTATCAAATGAAAAAGAAAATAGTACTAAAGAGGTTATATGTGAAAATGGGATAAAATACATAGTTGATTTTGAAAATGGACAAAAGACTGGGTATTTTTTAGACCAAAAGTTTAATAGAAAAAGAGTTATGCAGATATCTAAAGATAAAAATGTTTTAGATGTTTGTACACATACTGGAAGTTTTGCTTTAAATGCTTATATGGGTGGTGCTAAAAAGGTAGTCGCACTTGATATTTCTGAAAGTGCTTTAGAAACTGCAAGAGAAAACTTTAAATTAAATAATGCTAATATAGATACTATTTCAAGTGATATGTTTACATATTTAAGAGGGTTAGTTAGTGAAAAGAAAAGAGAATATGATATTATAATATTAGACCCACCTGCTTTTACTAAATCAAGAAGTACTATAAATAATGCTTATAAAGGTTATAAAGAATTAAATTATTTGGCTCTTAAATCATTAAACAGAGGTGGTTATTTAGTTACTGCATCTTGTTCTCATTTTATGAGTGAAGAAAATTTTAAAAAGGCTATTTTTGAGGCTTCACTAGATGCTACTGTAAGTTTAAAAGAAGTGTATGCTTCTAGTCAAGCAAGTGACCACCCAGTATTATGGGGAGTAGAAGAAACTAAATATCTTAAATTTTATATATTTCAAGTCGTTTAAATACTTATTATATAAGTATTTTTCTTTACGTTTATATTACGTAAAGTTACAGTGTAAACAAGAAAATAAAAGAGTTTTTTTAATTTTTATCGTATATATAAGTAGAGGGGTAAAAACCCGGGAAGGAGGTAAAGATATGTGAAAGTGTGTTAGATATTTGTGAATATTTTAAAAGGAGGTTTTTGGTATGAAAAGAATTATATATTCGATAGTATTTATTATATTAATTAGTATACCTTTTATTTCATTAAAGGCTAGTGTTAATGGAAGTTTGACAGTAGAAAAGGTGAATGATGTATGGTATACAAAAAGAGGGGGAGGTAAAAAATATACTTCTGCTAGATTTGGACTTTATTCTATGAACGGGGAAGTCGTATTTTGTATTGAACCTGGAATAGAGATAACAGTAAATAATTATAGTGGAGAGATAGGGTATGTTAATAGTCCTTATGGACCTGAATTAAATGATTATATCACCTCAGTAGCATATTATGGATATGAATATCCTGGACATAATACATTAAGGTATAGAATGGCTACACAGGCTTTAATATGGGAAAAATTAGGTGGACAAATAATTGAATTTTGGACAGAAGCAAGTGGGCATGGAGACTATATAAATATAGATTATGAAAAAAATGAGATATTAAATTTAGTAAATAAAGATAAAAAAGTTTCTCCTTTAAATGGGATAAGTAGAAAAGTACAATTAGGTAAAGAGATAGTACTTGAAGATATATCTTATGTTATTAATGATTATGTAGTTAAAGACGATGGTGGAAATGATGTTAGAATAGAAGGTAATAAAGTATATATAACACCTAAAGTAGTGGGAGAAACTGAAATAGTACTAGAGAAACCTAGTTATGATGCGAAAGATACAATAATATTTATAGGTAGTGACCCTGCAAGTCAAAAGATGGCTAGACTTAAGTATGAAAATGAAGGGGAAGCAAGAATAAAATTAACTACATATAATGGTAGAGTTAGTATACATAAAAATGGAGAAAAGGCAATATTGGGAGAAGAAGAATACGAATATGAAAAAATACCTTTAGAAAATGTAGTATTTGGTTTATATGCTAATGATAATATTTATGACGATATTGGAAGGGTGGTATATAAAAAAGGAGATTTTATAGATACTCTTAAAACTGATAAAGATGGTAATGCTAGTTTAAGTAATTTATTATTAGGTAAATATTATATTAAAGAATTAGAAACTACGGATGAATACATTATAGATACTAAAATATATGAGTTTGAACTAAATGATAATAATGATAGTTATCAATTAACATTAGATAATTATTTGAAAAAAGGTTCTTTAGACTTTACAAAGACAGATTTTTCTACTAGCGAACCATTAAGTGATACACTTATAGAGATTTATAATAGTAATGACGAACTTGTTTTTTCTCGGAGAACTGATAAAGATGGTAAGATAAGAATAGATAATTTACCTGTAGGGAAGTATTACATTTTAGAAAAAGAAGCACCTCAAGGGTATTTGATTAATACTGATAAAATGTATTTTGAAATAAGAGAAGATAAACAGATAGTTAAATGTAATATGAAAGATAAAGTAGAACCTGAAGAAGAAATACCACACGAGGAGATAGTTATTACTGAAGTACCTAAAACTAATAAAGATGTGTTTCCGATAAGTGTATGTTCTTGTATTTTAGTAGGTATAGGCTTTATAGGGATAATGTATGAGAAAAAGTAAATATTTATTTTATATTTTATTTATAATTATTGGGTTATTATTAGTTATATTACCTTTAATGAAAAGAGAGAAAGAAGATAAGTATGAAGAAGAAAAGATAGATAGTTTTTTTGAAAATAATGAGAGTAATCAAAGTAGTGATAATGAAGTTATAGAAGATACTCAAATTAGAAAAGAAAAAGAAGAATATATAATGGTATTAGAAATACCTAAAATAGAATTATTTAAAGGAATATATGATAAAGACTCAGTTTATAATAATATAGAATATAATATACAAATACTAAAAGAAGCAGATATGCCTGATAAAGAAAATAGTACATTAATACTTGCAAGTCACAGGGGAAACTCTAGCGTTGCTTATTTTGATAGGTTATATGAACTAGAAACAGGGGATATAGTATACATATATTATAACGATAGTAAATATACTTATGAAATAGATTATATGTATAAGACCTTAAAAAATGGGACTATTAAAGTAGAAAAAGAAACTAATAAAAATATTATAGTTTTAATAACTTGTGATAAAGAAGATAAAACACAGCAATTAGTATATGTAGGTAATTTAGTTAGTAAAACTACAAATGGGTAAAAATTAGTGATGGAAATAAAAAGCATCACTTTTTTACTAATGATATTATAAATTTTATTACGACATTTGCGACATTTACTACGACATTTATTCCGACATTTAATATGACATTTATTGCGACATTTAATATTTGTAAATTGGTGTTTTTATCCCGAAAATACTGGGAAATTTAATGATTTTTTTACAAAATTTATTACGACATCAAACACGACATTTACTATGACATCAAACACGACATTTAAGGTGACATTTATTATGACATTTAAGGTGACATTTACTACGACATAAAAAAATAGAAGTACAATTTTTAACTTCTATTTTTTACAAGTAGAATTAGATGCTTCATAACTTGATACTAATAAATCAAGATATACTTTGTTATCTCTTAATACGTTTTCTAAAGTAGGGTTTAATTCTTTGTATTTATCAATATCAATTTCAGTATAATCTATTACTTCTGTTCTTACTAATTTCTTTTTATTAATTTTGATAGTCATATCATATCCTTTTAGGCTTTCATAATCTTTGTAAAGTTCTTCTAAATCTTCTTTAAAATTAGTTAATGTTGATTTTAAGTCAGACTCAATAGTTTCTTTTGTAGTAGTTTTTGTAACATTGTTGTCTTTATCATATTCTATTTCTATTACAATATTGGTTTTTAAGTTTTCGTCACTATTTGAACTTGTACAAGTTACTAGATTTTTTTTACCACAGGAAGAACATAATATGCAAGTTAATAATATTAATAATATCTTTTTCATATAAATTACTCCTAATATAATAATAGCATAATTTTTACGTAAAGTAAATGTGAAATAAAAAGATAAGATACAAAATATCTTATTCTTCAGTTTTACAAGTTGCTCCAGTAAGAGCATAAGTTGCTTTTAATAAATCTAGTTTAATTTTATTTTTACTTAGTAAGCCTTCGATGGACTCGTCTACCTTTTTAAATTCGTCCATATCTATTTTTTTGTAATTAGCATCAACTGTACTAGTTAAAACATTATCTTTAATTTCAACAGTGTAATCATAACCTTTAATCTTTGAATATGGAGTATAAGTTGCTTCTACTGCTTCTTTATACATCTCTAATGTTTCAGTATTGTCTGCTGTAACTGTCTCAACTGAATGAACGCTTACAACATAATCACCACTATATTGTACTTCATAAGTTAAATTTCATATTGTTTTCTTCTCTTTCATTAGTGCAAGTCATTGTTTTAGTGCCACATCCAGTAGTTAAGAATAAAAGTAATGATAAAATGATTATCTTTTTCATACTTACTCCTTCCATTTAATAATATAACATAAAATAATAAAAAATAATAGTGTATTTTTATGTAAAGTTTATATTTTTTTCTTTACTATTTTTGTTATTTTTACTATATTTATAATAGAGGGTAGATAATATGGGAAAGGTAATAAAAATTGAAGATATAAAAACTATATTTAATGTAAATAATAAAGAAGAATTAATGAAACTTCTTGATAATGCTATGAAAAAGAGTATTAATCAAAAAAAAGTTCCTAGAAATTCTAGGCAATTTACTGTTGATTTAAAAAGAATTAAGAAATATATTTCAGGTATACTTTTAGTTGGTGCAGGTGCAGTAGGGGCTCTTGAGATAACCGAGCCTAGAGAAATTACAAATAAAGGAGTTAAATTATGACAGTAGATACTTGTGTGATTGATAATAAAACTTATATGGAAATTGATAAGACTACTATAAAAGGGGATACTTATGTGTATTTAGTGAATAGTATTAATCAAAATGATTTTACTATTAGAAAGTTAGTTGCTAATCAAGGAAAGATTTTTTATGAGGGGTTAAAAGATAAAAATGAATTTCAAATCGCACTGATGTATTTTGTTAAAAAACATGAAAATATGCTTGAAGAAGAGTCTATTATTGAGTGATTTCTTCTTTTTTAATTGTTGGTGGTATGTATGAGGAGTTATGAATTTAGAAAAAATATAATAAGTACTGTGAGTTATAATGTAGATAAATATTCAAAATTAAAAAATATTACTTTAGAAGAATTAGCAAAAAGTGTGGGGATAAGTCTTAAATCTTTAGAAAATTTTATTTCTTCTTCTGGTAAAAGTGGTATGAGTTTAATAAATATATATAAAATATCCATAGTACTTGGGGTTACTATGGACGATTTGGTAGAAGAAAAGGAGCCTTTTTAGCCCCGATCGTTTACTGTTATACCTAAATTATTTAATTTTTCTCTTATTTTATCCGCTTCTTCATAGTTTTTATTTGCTCTTAAATCATTTCTTATTTCATTAATTATTTCTAATAGATTTTGTTCTTTATTATTTGTATTAGATGTGAAAGTAAGACCTAATATTTCTTCATACATTTTTATTAATTCATTTATTGCTAGTAGACGACTTATTTTTTTATCAGAAGTTAGTTCTTTGTTTATTAATTTAATTGCTTCTAATAGATAAGATATACCTAAACTAGTGTTGAAGTCGTCGTCCATTGCTTTTAAGAAGTTTTCTTTTAATAGTTCTATATCTGGGTTTAATTCTAAAGTATATAATTCACTATTACTGATTAAAAAACGCATATTAGTTATTGTTTCACTTATACGGTCATAAGTTTTTTTTGCTTCAGTTAAGCCTTCTTTTGTAAAGTCAGTTGGTTTTCTATAGTGATTTAAAAGTATATAAAATCTTATAATCATACCATTATATTCTTTGAATAAATCTGGAAGTGTTATAAAATTTCCTAAACTTTTTCCCATTTTTTGACCATTAACTGTAACTAAATTATTATGTATAAAGTATTTAACAAATGGTGCATCATTAGCAATAGTGGACTGAGCAATTTCGCATTCGTGATGTGGGAAAATATTATCCATACCACCACCGTGGATATCAAAAGTATTACCTAAATATTTCTTAGACATTACTGAACACTCGATATGCCAGCCTGGATAACCTACACTCCAAGGACTATTCCATTTCATAATATGACCATTTTCTGCTTTTTTCCAAAGGGCAAAATCAGATGGGTGTTCTTTATCAGTTGCAACTTCTATTCTTTCTCCACTAAGAACGGAATCGAGAGTTCTATTAGATAATGCACCATAATCTTTAAATTTATTAACCCTATAGTAAACATTACCTTCACTAGTAACATAAGCGAAATCTTTGTCTATAAGAGTTTTAATCATATCAATAATTTCTATTATATGCCCCGTAGCGCGACAACTTATACTAGGCGGTAGGACATTTAGTTCTCTCATTGCGTCAAAGTAAATAGTTTCATATTTATAAGCAATTTCTTGAGGGTCTATACTTTCTATTTTTGCTACTTTTTCTATTTTATCTTCTCCACTTTCAGCATCACCTACTAGGTGGCCTACATCAGTTATATTTTGAACATACTTAACTTTATAACCTAAATAGCGAAGATACCTATATATAACATCAAAAGATACATAACTTTTCGCGTGTCCTAAATGGGGATAACCATATACAGTAGGACCACAAACGTACATACCAACATAACCCTCTTTTATACTTTTAAATTCTTCTTTTTTTCTTGTAATTGTATTATATACTACTAAACTCATAGGTTTCCTCCTTTATATGTAACTATTATATCACGTTAAGTAAATATTTAGTACTAGTTTTTGAGTATAAATTTGTGATAAAATAAGAGAAGTGGTTTATATGAAAATTGAAGTAAAAAATCTTAATTTATATGATACACTTTTTAGTGGTCAATGTTTTAGAATGAAAGAAGAAAGTGACAAAAGTATTACTGTCGTGTTAAGTGATAGGGTAGTTAATTTAAAATATGATAATGAATATTTATATGTTAAATCTAATAAAATGGAAAATATAGAGAGTGTAATAAGAGAGTATTTAGATTTAGATACTGATTATAAAAAAATAGAGGAAATAATTAGTTCTAAAGAAGAAGTGATAAAAGCAAATATTTATAAATGTGATGGATATAAGATATTAAGGCAAGATAAGTTTGAAATGTTTATAACTTATATAATTAGTCAAAATAATAATGTAAAAAGAATAATGGGAAGTGTAGATAAAATCAGTAGGGCTTATGGGGAAGAAGTTTCTTTTCAAGATAATAAGTATTATTTATTTCCTAAATATGAAAAATTAAAAAATATAACTACAGAAGAATTGAGGAATTTTGGGGTAGGGTTTAGAGATGTTTATATAAGAAGTGCTTTAGATAAATTAGAAAGTGAAGTAGGATTTTTGGATAAATTAGATAAAATGGACACTAGCAGTGCTTTAAAAGAATTAATGAGTATTAAAGGTATAGGTATGAAAGTTGCTAGTTGTATATTGTTATTTGGGTATCATAGATTTGATACTTTTCCTGTTGATACTTGGGTTAGACATTTTGTAAGTGAGAATTTTAAAGTTAAAGACGATATTAAAGTTATAAGTAAATATATGAAAGATATTTTTGGGGAGTATTCAGGAGTTGCTATTCAATACTTTTATCATATAGAAAGAAATAAAACTTAAAGGGTTTTCTTTAAGTTTTCATAGGATAAATCTTTTAAATCATAATTTTTAATATTATCAAGTAATTCATAAGGGTTTATATTTTCTTCATTTTTATATATTTTAGATAAGATATTTAGTAGTTTATTATCAAAACCAATATTTTTAAGGTAATTAAAGTAATCAATAATAGATTTTAAATCTAATTTAAAGATAGTAGGGAAAGAAGATATGTAAGAAAGTATAATTATGATATAGCAGTATAAGTCGGTTTGGTATGATGGTATGTAAGTATTATCTTTAGTTTTTTTGTATTTTTTTAAATTATTAATTAAATTAGAGTAGACTAAGTATTTAGAGTTTCTAGGAATGAAATTATCTATGTAAAACCCGTTCGGGTCTATTACTTTTAAAGTGTTAGTTCTATCTACTATGATGTTTGCAAGATGTAGGTCACCTATATGGATATTTGGAGTGTTATTTTTTAGAGTTTCTAGTATTTTACCTAAAGAACTTAATGCTTTTATTTTATCAGATATAGTGATAGTATCTTTTTTTAAGTAATTTGTTAAATTAATTCCTTTAATGAAGTCCATACTAAAACCACTAAAAGTATTATTAACATATAGTAAATTATCAGGTAATACTAAATTGTTATTAGAAATATAAGGTTTGTTTTTTATTAAGTATTTTAGAGTGTTTAAAGATAAATTATTATCATTATTAGTTATATTAAATAATTTTAATGCTTTAAATTTTCCATTTTTCTTAATGATATATATAGAACCCTCATTACAATTTATAGTGAAGGGAGATTTCTTTTCTAATTTACTTATATCTTCATTAGTAATATTTATATCCATAATTTTCTCCTTATAGAGTTAATATAGTACTACTTTTTGAAGGTAAAGTCAAATTTTGGGGTTAGGGATACTATTTATCTTCTTCTAAAAAGAAGTTAGCCATTTTTTCATAATTATCTTGACTATTTAGACAGGTATCTATTAAGTAACCTTTTTCTCCGTTTGTTTGGTATTCTTTGATACCTCTTAAATAAAAATCTTTATTTCTATCTTCAATAAAAAATGGCATTATATCATTATAAAGGCATTCTCTAAACATTATCATTCTTCCTATACGACCATTTCCGTCTTGAAAAGGGTGTATACGTTCAAATTTAACGTGAAATTCTATAATGTCTTCAATAGTTTTTTTAGGTATTTTATCATACCATTTTAATAAAGATTTCATATCTTTTGATACTTCACTTGGTAGAGATGTCGTGATATTACCAACAAAATTTTTTTTCTTTTTATATTCTCCAACATTGAACCAATATTTCTCACTATCAGTTAGAGTTCCGTCTTTTAAAATAAAATGATATTTTTTTATCATATCTTCTGTAAGTTTATCTTCAATAGTATCTAACATGTATTTGAATAAAGTAAAATGATTTTTTGTTTCAGTAGCGTCTTTTAATACTATAACTTTATCACTACTTGTTAAAATTGTTCCTGTGTCATAAATACTTGCTGTTTCGTCAGGTGTTATTGTAGAACCTTCGATGCAATTATTATTATAAGCAAAATCTAATTGAGTTTTATGGTATAAGTTACCAGATAAATTCATATTTTTTTGCTCTATTAAAGCTTTTTTAATTTTACTTATTTCCATTATAATTGCCTCCTTTTAAATATAGAAATTGTATATATAAATTATACAATTTATTTTGGTTTTGTACAAGTTGTTTTGAATATACTATAATTGACAAGTATTGTTATTTGTGATAGCATTTTCTTAGTGAACAAGTATTGTAACAATTAGATTATAATATTATTTCATTATTTCTCGTTTACCAATGGTAAAAGGAGGTTCTGGAGACGTCATTTGAACTTAATCAAGTGGCGTTTTCTGTTGTAAAAATAAATTTGCTTTTTGGTTTAATCTATATTTATAATTGATATAATAGTCTGTAATTGATAGATAATATTTAATTTTATAAGACTTATAAGCCATAAAATAATAGAGTAATTTAATAGTAACGTAAAAAAATTTTAGCAGATTTCTTGTATGTTTGTTTGTATTTAAAAATATAATAAAAAACAAACCCTTTAAATATAAGAGTTTGTGACTATTTAATTTGGTAGCGACGCTCGGAATCGAACCGAGAACCTCACGGGTATGAACCGTACGCTCTAGCCAGTTGAGCTACATCGCCATTTCTAAAAACAATTAGATAATACCATATTTGCTATGGTTTAGTCAAGTGTTTTTGATGTTAAACTTTCGTAGTCTTCTATAATTAGACCATAAGAAAGACCTCTTGTATTTAAATAAGATTTATTAGTTTTAATAGTATAAAGTAAAGTAGGTTTAATAGTACTTGCATATTTAAAAAATTTTTTCTTTAGTAATTTATGGTGGAAAGAGATAAAGTCTGGGTTAATGAATATTAGAGATAACATAAGTATAAAAGTGCTTTTAGTAAGTAAACCTACAGAATAATTCATATTATATTTCTTTTTTAATCTTTTTAATCTCCACACTATAATAGGGTTAAAACTCTTTAGTAAAAATGAACCTTTATAACCTTTTAATATATTTAATGTCTCTCTTTCTAAAGAACCATTTAAAACATCACTTTTTAATTCTATATCTAAAGATACTTTACCTTTAACAATATTAAGTACTTCTTTAAAAGAGGGAATACTATATTTAGTATTAAGTAATTTATATTTTTTTATTTCATTTAAAGTTAAAGATTTAATATTAACATCTTTATTACATAATCTTTTTAAATTACTATCGTGAAATACTACAACATTATTATCTTTTAAAATATGTAAATCTAGTTCTATTCCTAAGTTATGTGAAACACTTTCTTTAAAAGCAGGGATAGAATTTTCTGGATAATTAAGGGAATACTTACCTCGGTGGGCAAATAAAGTATTAGAAAACATAATAATCACCTAAAAATATAATAGCATATAATAAATTAAAATTGTACTAAAAAGTTTAAATATATCTTTAATAATTTATAAAAATGTGTTATCCTTATTAATAGAATAGATAGGTGGATAAATATGTTTGGCAAGATAATTAGCATTGATGGAAATATTGTTAAAGTTGTTAATACTTCTCATATAGCGCGTTCTGAAATAATGGGGTATCACGTTATATTTGATGGGGAGAAAAAGCAAGTAGGAGAGATTATTTCTATAAGTGAAAGTGAAGTAAATGTTTTATTAGTAGGGGAAATATACAATAATACTTTTTATCCTGGAGTTGTTAAAAAACCTTCAAGTGATACAATAATGCGTATAATAAGTAAAGGAGAATTAGAACTTATTATAGGTGTTAGTAATAATAAAGATTATCTTGTTTTAGGAAATTCTGCTGTTTATCAAAACTATTATGTATCTGTTAAATTAAATGACTTTTTTTCTTCCCATAGCGCGATTATAGGGAATACGGGAAGTGGGAAATCTTGTGGAGTTGCTAGAATACTTGAAAATTTATTTTTTGGACAATATAAACCTAAAAATGCACATTTTATATTATTTGATGCTTATGGGGAATATGTAAATGTATTTAATGGGTTAAATCAAATAGAAGGTTTTGGATTTAAAAGATATGGTTTAATTACAAATGAAAATGAATTAGTATTAAATTATCCATTACATTTTTTAGAAGTAGATGACCTCGCTATTTTGTTATCAGTTAATGATGCAGGACTTATACCTGTTTTAGAAAAAACATTAAAATTAGTTTATATTTTTAAAAGTACAGACCCCCAAGTGGTGGAATATAAAAATGATATAATTGCTAATTCATTATTAGATATATTACAAAGTGGTAAATCTTCTACTCAAGTAAGAGACCAAATAATTGCGGTTTTATCACATTACAATACTGAAAACTTGAATTTAGACTCCCCTATAGAGCAACCTGGATATAAAAGAACATTAAAGCAATGCCTTATGATAGACGAACAAGGTAAAATGAATGCTATTTTGTTAGTTACTGAATTTTTACAACATTTTTCTAAAATATCACTTGAAAAGATAGAGATTAAAAGTAATTTAACTTATTCATTAAATGATTTATATTATGCTTTAGAATTCGCTCTTATTAGCGAGGGAGTATTAAATAGTGATGTATCTTATAGTAAAAATAGTATATTAAAAACTAGATTACAAACACTTATTAATAGTAAATATGCACCTATATTTGAAGAAAAGGAATATATAACTAAAAATGAATACATAAATAAATTATTTAATAATGGTACTATACAAGTATTAAATATTAACTTAAGTGATGTAGACGATAGATTTGCTAAGACACTTACTAAATTATATTCTAAACTATTATTTAATTATACTACTAGATTAGAAAAAAGAGGTAGTTTTAGTGTAAATATTATATTAGAAGAAGCACATAGATATGTACAAAATGATAATGATATAGATGTAATAGGTTATAATATATTTGATAGAATAACTAAAGAAGGAAGAAAATACGGGACTTTACTTACATTTATAACACAAAGACCTAGTGAATTATCTACTACTGCTTTAAGTCAATGCGCGAATTTTATAGTTTTTAGAATATACCATCCAAAAGATTATGAAATAGTTAAGAATATAAGCACTAATGTGAGTGAAGAAGTGTTAGAAAAATTAAAGACATTAAGTCCTGGAACTGCACTTACGTTTGGAACTGGGTTTAAAATACCAATATTAG
>CANRGI010000009.1 GCA_947630095.1 uncultured Bacilli bacterium | reverse complement strand
GCAGAAGGTTCTTTAGAATATGGTAAAGACTATATATTCAGTATATCAGAAGATAGTTATACAGTATGGGCTTGGACATATACAAATAATAGCAGTGAAACAGAAACTAGATATGTTAAAATAACATATGAAGCAAAATTCCCAGTTACTGCATCTAATGGTAAAGATGCTTACTACTATCTAACACTTGAAGATGCTTTAGAAGCAGTAGAAGATTTAGGAATTGAAGATATAACTTTAAATGCTGGTGAAGAGGAAATAACTGAAGATATAACTATTCCTGAAGGTGTATCTATAAATGTTAAAGAAGGTGCTAAATTATCATTTGGTGGTAATGTAACTTTTGCTAATGGTGCAAGTGTTACTGGAACTAGTACAAATGTAACTTATGCTACTGGAAAAACAGTTAAATACACAGTTACTGTAGAAGAAAGCGAAAACGGTAGTGTTGAAGTTGATAAAACAACTGCTGAAGCAGAAGATACTGTTACTGTAACAGTTACTCCAAAAGAAGGTTATAAATTAGAAAAATTAACTGTTTTAGATAACGAAGGAAAAGAAGTAACAGTTACAGATGGTAAATTTGAAATGCCTGAAAGTTCTGTAACAGTTGTAGCAAATTTTGTTGCAATAGTAGAAAATGCAACTAACCCTCAAACTGGAGATAACATTTTAACTTATGTATTCGTAGGTTTAATTAGTGTAATTGCTCTTGGTTTAGGTTTAAGAAAATTAAGCAAAAATAATTAATAATAATTATAAAGCATATCACTAAATAAAAAGTGGTATGTTTTTTTCTTTTGCCTATATTTTTCTTTTTACTTTTACATAAAAATTTAGTAAAATAATATTAGATATAAAATAGAAAAGAGATATAAGGAGTTATTATATGCAAAACATAATTGGACAGTTAATAGTTTTTTTAGCAATTTTCTTTTGGGTATTTAGTATTCAAGCACAAAAACAATATAAAATATTATTTTTTCAATGTCTAGCAAATCTAGCCTATACAGCATCTTATTTTTTACTAGGAGTATTAGATGCTAGTTCAATGAATTTAATTTCTACAATTAGATGTTTTGTTTTTTATAGAGAAAATAAAAAGAATAAAGAAATACCGCTTTATTATCTTATAGGTTTTGTAAGTTTATTAATTATATTTTGAATTTTAAATTATAAAGACTTATTATCATTAATACCAATAATAATTACAATATTTTATACAATATCTTCTTATGTTAAAAACACTAAAGTATTAAGAATAGTATTTATAGTCGCAGCATTTATATGGATATATTATAATTTCAAAGTTGGTGCTTATGCTTGTATTGTAGGTAATGCACTAGAAATTATCTCTGGTACAGTCGCACTTATAAGATTTAATAAAAAGTAATAATTTACTTTTAAAAATATTTCATTATAATATATATTAAAAGAAATTAAATCAGTAAAAGGAGAAGTACAATATGCAAAAAGATTTAATGAAAACTAACGTCTATGACACACAAAAAATAATGGTAATCGTTGGGAGTTGTCTAAAGTTTATGGAACCAAAAGCCTATGAAAAACTTACAAAATTATCAAATGTAATTTATGATGTATGCTTAGAAGAAATACATATAAATATGGTAATAACTAAAATTATAGGTATGATTAGCAGAACAAATATTGAAAAAATAGTATTTGCAACTGTAGATAAATCTCCACATTGTATACAACTTCACTATATAGAAAATGAAATAAAAAAGTCTATGGACATATCAAATATAGAAATAGTCCATTATGTTGCAGTTAATGATAATTTAATCGAAATATCTAGTGAAACTATAAAAAAATCAAAGTCACTTAGTGAATTAGAAAAAAATATAAAATAAATGAAGAAGGTAGTATGTAAGTAAAAAAGAAAATTGGAGTGATAAAAATGAACGAAAATAAATCAAATATAAATTTTTACCCAGGCCATATGGCAAAAGCCAAAAGATTAATATTAGAAAAATTACCACTTATAGATATAGTTATAAATGTAATAGATGCTAGAATACCAAAAAGTTCTTATAATACAGATTTAGATGTTTTAACTAAAGATAAAAATAAAATATTAGTTTTTTCAAAATATGATTTATGTGATAAAGTAGAAACTAATAAATGGATTAATTATTATAAATCTAAAGGTAATGTTGTAATAACATCTAGTAAAAATGATACTAAAATTAAATCTAATATCATAAATGCAGTAGATACATTAATGCAAGTAGAAAATGCTAAAAGGAAAGAAAAAGGTTTATTACCTAAACGACCTAGGGTAATGATAATAGGTGTATCTAATGTAGGTAAAAGTACTTTAATCAATAAATTAGTAGGCAAAAAAAGCACAGAAGTTGGAAATAAACCAGGAGTTACTAAAAATATAAATGTAATAAAAATAGATAACAAATTTGATTTAATAGATACTCCAGGTATTTTATGGCCTAAAATAGAAGACAAAACTGTAGCCTTTAATCTAGCAAGTATGACCATAATAAAAGAAGAGGTTATTCCCTTAGACGAAGTAGCCATTTACATATTAGATAAATTAAATACTTATTATAAAGATTTACTTAAAAAACATTTTGGAATAGACGATTTTAATAAAGATAATATAGAAGAATATTATAAAAAGATAAGTTTATTTAAATCAGTTAAACTAGATCATAATATACCTAATTATGATAAAATTAATCTAATAATCATTAATTCAATAAAAAATGAAACAATAAAAGAAATAACTTTTGACAGATTGTAACAAATATGGTATAATCTTAAATAGTAAATGGGGGAGAGTATTTATGAGTAGAAAAGTTAGAACAATAAGCGGTGCAACAATAATTAGAGGAAAATCCAACGCGGCAGATATGGAAATAGAAAAGATAAAAGAAAAATATCCTTATATGGATAAATCATTTTATAGTTATGTCCATAGTACAATAAGAAATCTATATAGCAATTGTGAGACAGGAGAGATAGTTAAAATAATAGACTATATGAAAATGATTTATGTTTCAACTAGAGGTACTGAAGAAGGTTTTGAAGAATTTATGAGTAAAAACCATTCATTAATATGTTCAAAATTTAATGATTTAAAATTTAGAGTTTCTTTATTTAATCATTATAATTTATTAGACACAGTAATCGAGCATAATCATTTAATGTTAACTAAAGTATATAATGATGTATTTACAACTAGAGAACTTTATGCTTATATGACTACTAGAAATTTTACTAGTATAGAAGAAATTAAAAATAATTTAATGAATATGTCAGAAGCAGAAAAACAAGAATTAAAATTAAATTGTCCTTTAACTTTAGAAGAACAAATAAGTCTAAATAAAGAATTATTTGAAACTTTACAAAAACGCGCTAAAAAGAGTAAATTTATATATCAAATGACTAAAAAAAATGGATAAGTAATTCCATTTTTTAGTTTGTTTCATTTTCTACATTATTTTCTATATCTTGATTATTTTCTTCACTTTCATTATCTTCATTTTCTTCTTCATTTGGAGTTTCTTCTTCGCTAGGTGTATCTTCCGTGTCTTCAAAAGGTTTTAAAATGTAATCGTCTAAATTAATTTTAATTTTATAGTTATTTCCTTTAGTTTCAAAAGATATACCATCTTCTAATTTATAATTTAGTATCTCGTCATTTGAAAACAAAGGATATATGTCACCTTCAAAACCACCTTTATTAACTGCAACAGAGTCTGATACTATCATTACTATCATTCTACCAAAAGAGTCAAGGGTATCTATATTAGTTTCTAAATAATGATTTTTAAATTTAAAAGTATATTTTTCATTAATAGTACCACTAGATGTAACTATTATTTTTTTGCCCTTTAATTTAGCCTCAATATGGGTATTAACCATTTCATAATTAATAATGTTAGAATTAGTATTAAAGATATTTACTATTCTTCCTAAATTTTCTTCATAGTTTTTAAAATTTTGATAATTTAATATAAACCCATAAATAGCAAGTGCTAAAACTATTAAAAATACAAACCCCCATACTATTGCTCTTATAATATTTGCTTTTCTCATTTATCTTCACCCTTATTATATATTAATTATAAAATAAAAAAGTAAAAAAGAAAAGAGAAATATAACTTATATACTTCTCAAAATGTCTACACCTTTAAAAGGATTTTTAGCATCAATTCTATCTGTAAATAATATACCATCTAAGTGATCTATCTCGTGTTGGAAAGCAACTGCAATTTCTTCTCTGACTCTTTCTTCGTGATAATCTCCATTTATATCATAAAAACCAACTGTAATTCTCGCGTGTCTAGGTACGATACCTTCTACTTGGCGATTAACACTTAAACATCCTTCTCCTTCTTCAACATAAATCATTTCACTTGAATAACTTATTATATGTGGGTTTATTATAACGTATTCTAAAAAAGTGTCGTCTTCTCTTTTATAAGAAATTACAAATATTCTTTTTAATTTTCCCATTTGGGGAAATGCAAGACCCATACCAGCGCGCAACCCTAATTTTTCTGCTAATTCTTCGTCTTGTGACTTCCTTAAATAATCAATAGCCCCATCAATAAGTTTGATGTCTTCGTCTGATAATGGAAAAGTAGCCTCATTACATTTCTTATGTAACATTTTATCTTTTTCGTCTAATATACATATATCTTTATACATAGCCTCACCTCATTTAAGCAATATTATTGTACTATAAAAAGAACAAAAAAGCAACACTAATACAATTTATTTTGACATTAAGTCTTTTGCATAGTACAATATAGCACAAAAGGAGGGTATTATGATAGATTTAAGAAATGATTTGCCTTTATTTTATGACTTTTATATAGTTGCAAAAGAAAATAGTTTCTCTCTAGCAGCAGTTAAAAATAATATTTCACAGCCCAATTTGAGTAGGAATGTAAAAACGCTAGAGTCTAAATTAAAATTGATATTATTAATTAGAACAAATAAAGGAATAACCCTAACTAATGATGGAGTTAGTTTATATAATAAATTAGATAAAATATTTGGTAATTTTGAAATAAATAATTTGTTTTTATCAGAGGGAATTATAAGTGGAGAATTAAGAGTAGGTGTTAAAAGTGGTGTAGTAGGTAATGAATTAATAAAAGCATTAAATGAATATAATGAAAAATACCCTAATGTAAAAATTAAAGTAATTTTTGAAACTTCTAAATTAAATGAAATGTTAAACTCTCACGAAATAGATTTACTAATAGATTATATGCCTTTTATAACTGATTTTGAAACTGAAGACTTAAAAAAAGTAGTATTAAGTAAATCTAAAACTTGTTTTGCTTGTTCTAAAGAATTTTATAAAAAAATAAAAAATGAAATAAAAACTATAGAAGATATAAATAAATTTAATTTAATAATACCTTTTAATTCAAATTTAAACTTTTCTCTTTTAGAACTAACTACTAATTTAGGTATAGACTTAAAACCAGTTATGGAACTATCTGACCCTTCATTTATAGCAAAACTTGTAAGTAATTCTAACTATATAGGTTACTTTAAAGTAGAAGAAGCAAAAGAACATAATTTAGCAGTTATTAAAATAGATAAAGAATTACCTCTTTGTAATGTAGGTATGATTTATTATGAAAATTCTCTAAATATAACTACTAAAAAATTTATAGATTTATTTAAAAAATAATTATAAAAAAATTTATAGCAAAAAATAAAAACTAGTAATATATTAAATACAAGCATATAAATAAACTGATAGCCCTTAATTTGACAAAAGATACTTTTTATGGTACAATATATCACGTATTTGAAGGAGATTAAAATGAGTGAAATAAAAAAATATATTAATGAGATAGAAAATGCTAAAAACCCGCTTGTTTATATTAATGATTTAGTAAAAACTTATGGGTTAGAGTACTTATATAGTCTTTTAGCAGAGTCTATAAATGAAGGTAATATGAAAGTTGCCAACACCATTTATGCTTCTATCCGTTTAGAAGGCGTACATCGTGCGAATGAAAGAAAAATGACATTAGAAAAATAACTAAAAAGAAGGCTTAATACCTTCTTTTTAGTTGTTATTATTATAGTTTAGGAAACCAGCACCAAAAACTACGACTAATAGTATGAATAATACCAAAATTATTGCGGCACTATAACCAAGGCCACCATTATTATATCCGCCATAACCGCCGTAATTTGATGGACAGCATTGGTTATACATTGAATTTCCATATCCTCCACTATAACCGTAATAATACATAGTCTTACCCCTCCTTTAACTATCTATAATAATTTATGGAATATTTCCTTTTTTGACACGTATAAAACTCCAATTTTACACATATTTTTTAATAAATTTGTAAATTAAATTCAAATATCTTTATAAATATGGTATTATATATATGATATGAGAAATAAAAGTATATTTAGTCAAATTGATAAACCATTACTTATAATGAGTATATTATATAGTATAGTAGGGTTAATTATGGTACTTTCAGCATCAAGCGTAAGTGCAGTTTTAATATACGACCAAAGTCCTTATTATTTCTTTTTTAGACAAATAGTTTTTGTATTAGTTAGTTATTTTGTAGGTTTTATTATAGTTTTAAGAAAACCTATTAGAAAATATAAAAATTACTTGCCATTTTTCTTAATAGGAATACTCGGTTTACTTATTTATTTAATCGCATATGGTCTTATTGTAAATGGTGCTCGTTCTTGGATAGATTTAGGCTTCTTTAGTATACAACCTAGTGAATTTGCTAAGACTGTAATAATACTTTTTATGGGTATTTTCTATGGTGACTATGCAAAAAAGTATAGGAAAAAAGAAGACAAATTCCAGTTTTTTATCCCAATTGCCTATGCAATAATAGTTTTTGGTTTAGTAGCAATTCAACCAGATTTAGGAACCGCAATTATAATCGCAGGTATAACTTTTTTAACATTTTTAGCAGTTCCATTTGATAAAACCAAAGTAATGAAAGTATTAAAAATAGTATCAGGCGCAATCGCGGTAATAGCATTAGTATTTTTAGTAAG
The DNA here is from genome assembly GCA_947630095.1 of uncultured Bacilli bacterium. Taxonomy (GTDB): domain Bacteria; phylum Bacillota_I; class Bacilli_A; order RF39; family UBA660; genus MGBC139354. The sequence goes on along the minus strand of CANRGI010000009.1, from coordinate 9,306 downwards.
CGGGGCAGATATACTAGATAATATTCTAACAGACACTCAAAAAAGTCGTTTAACATATAAAGAACCTTGCACTAGATACACAGAAGAAACTGGTTATCAAGTTTGTAATGGCTTTATAGCATTTAATAATGGAGGTTTATTCGGTAAAGGTTTAGGAGGTTCAACACAAAAATATTTATACTTACCAGAAGCGCATACTGATTTTATATTTCCAATTTTCATTGAAGAACTAGGTCTTTTAACAGGTATACTTTTCATAATAGGTTATATGGTAATAATTTATAGAATATTAAAAATAGCAAAAGAAAGTGTCCAACTTCGTAATTCAATTATCTGTTATGGAATAGCGATGTATATTTTATTACATATTATAGTAAACTTCTGTGGTATATTAGCCCTTATCCCACTTACAGGTGTACCAGTACCATTTTTAAGTTATGGTGGTTCTTTTACTATGAATTTAATTATATGTATATTTATAGTAGAGAGAATATGTTATGAAAATAATATATCAAGAAGTAAAGTTGAAATTAAAAAAGGTTTAAGAAACTAAAATGTTTCTTTTTTTCTAAATTTAATTTATAATAATATTTGGAAGTGAAAGTATGAAACTTAATGAAGTAAATGTTGATGAGTTGAGTCCTATGATGAGGGAATATGTTAAAACAAAGAAAGAATACACTGATGTTTTACTATTTTATCGTCTAGGAGATTTTTATGAATTATTTTTTGAAGATGCAATAGTCGCAAGTCACGAATTAGAACTAACCTTAACAGGTAAAAATGCAGGACTATCTGAAAGAGTACCTATGTGTGGAGTACCACATCACGCGGTTAATGTATATTTAGAAAAACTTATAGATAAAGGTTATAAAGTAGCAATATGTGAGCAAATGGAAGACCCTAAAACAGCAAAAGGAATAGTTAAAAGGGAAGTAATACAAATAGTTAGTAAAGGCACTCTTACAAATACTGAATCTATTGACGAAAAATCATATAACTTTGTAGGTGCTTTAACTGATTATAATTACATATATGCTTTAAGTTATTTAGATTTACTAAGTGGTAAATTATTTTGTACTTATATATCAAAAGATAGTGAAAAACTTATAAGTGAAATAGTAAGTCTAGGAATAAAAGAATTAGTAGTAGAAAGCACTTTCCCTAAAGAAATAACTAATACATTAAAACAAAACTATGGTGTATTTATAAGTATTTATGATAAAGATATATCTAATATTAAAAATGATAAAGTAAGTAATTTATCTGATAGTAAATTAGAAAATACTACTAAAAGACTTATATCTTATATTACATTTAATCAAAAAAAAGAAATGAGTCACTTACAAAATTGTGAGTATATTGACTCTAAACTTTATTTAAGTCTTGATAAAGAATGTATTAGAAATCTTGAATTAGTAGAAACTTTAAGAACAAAAGATAAAACTTATAGTTTACTATGGCTTTTAGATAAAACAAAAACCAGTATGGGTGCTAGACTTTTAAGAGAATTTATTTTAAAACCTAGTGTGAATATAGAAGAAATAACTAAAAGACATAATTTAATAGATTTATTTAATAAAGAATTTTTATTAAAAAGTGAACTAAAAGAATATTTATATCAAATATATGATTTAGAAAGATTAGTAGGAAAAATAGTTATATCTAATTTAAATGGTAGAGATTTATTACAGTTAAAGTCTAGTATAAAAGTTATTCCTGATATAAACTTAGTTTTAGAAGGTTTAAACTTACCTAAATTAAAAACATTTGATAGCCTTTATGAATTATTAGAAATTTCTATTGATTTAGATGCTCCTGTCACTATTAAAGAGGGAGGAATAATTAAAGAAGGTTATTCTAATGAATTAGACGAACTTAAAAATATTAGAAAAAATGGAAAAGATTTTATAAGTAAATTTGAAGCAGAAGAAAGAGAAAAAACAGGAATTAAAACATTAAAAGTAGGTTATAACCGAGTATTTGGCTACTATATTGAAGTTAGTAAAGGAGAGTCTAAAAAAGTAACTGAAGAATTTGGTTATATTAGAAAACAAACTATATCTAATAGTGAAAGATTTATAACTGCAGAATTAAAAGAAAAAGAAGACTTAATATTAAATGCAGAAGATAAAATAAAATCTCTTGAATATGATTTATTTAATGAAATAAAAGATAAAGTAAGTGAATATATAAGTGATTTACAAGAAGTAAGTAAAAAAATAGCCTTTTATGATGTTATGCAAAGTTTGGCAACTGTAAGTGAAGAAAATAATTTTGTTAGAAGTAAAATAAATGATAAAGGGTTAGTAAGAGTTATTAATGCTAGGCATCCAGTAGTAGAAAAAGTTATTAAAAGTGATTATACTTCTAATGATATTATAATGGACGAAAATACTTCAATTTTAATGATAACAGGTCCGAATATGAGTGGTAAAAGCACCTACATGCGCTCACTTGCTATAATAATTATACTAAATCAAATAGGCTGTTTTGTACCTGCTACTGAGTCAGACTTACCTATATTTGATAAGATTTTTACCCGTATAGGCGCAAGTGACGACTTAGTAGGTGGAGAAAGTACTTTTATGGTAGAAATGAAAGAAAGCGCAAATGCCATTAAAAATGCTACAAAGAATAGTTTAATTTTATTAGACGAACTAGGTCGTGGAACGAGTACTTATGACGGTATGAGTTTAGCAGGAAGCATAATAACTTATATCACTAAAAATATAAAATGTAAAACTATGTTTAGTACTCACTATCACGAACTAACTAAAATGTGTGAATATACTGATGGTATTAAAAATGTACACGTATCCATTGATGAAAAAGATGGAGATATAGTATTTTTACATAAAGTATTAGATGGGGCAGTAGATAGAAGTTATGGAATTAATGTCGCACGTCTTGCAAACTTACCTAAAGAAGTAATAGACGAAGCAAATAAAATGTTAAATGAATATGAAAGTAAGTCTAATAGTTCAAAGAAAATAAAACAATTTGAATTAGATTTACAAACAGAAGAACCTGATAAATTAAGAGAATTTTTAAATGAAATAAATCCTCTCGAAGTAACTCCAATGGAAGCATTAAAACTAATAGACGAAATGAAAAAAATGATGTAGACTTTAAACTTTACTATTGATATAATTAAATTATAGAAAGTAGGTTATTATGAAATGTAGTAAATGCGGTAATATTTCTAATGATAAATATTGTACTAAATGTGGCAGTCTTATGGAAGAAGAGGTTATATATTGCACTAATTGTGGAGCAAAAAATAAAAGTAATAGTACTTATTGTACATCTTGTGGTACTATTATGTCAGGCAAAACTGTACCTGCTACTGTAAGTGGTAACATTTATGGGTATATTGCCATATTCTTTTTCGTAGTCGCACCATCTCTTAGTTACATAATTCCAAATGCTAAATATCTATTATCTTTAGAAATAGTACCTTTAATATTATTAGTAGTAGGTGTAACTAAACATAAAAATAATAAATTTTTAAAAGTCTTATTAATTATCTATTTAATTTTATCTCTAATTACATTTTTAGCGACATTATTTGCTTTACTACTATTACTTTTAACTTGTAAAACCGCAGTAGAAAGTTGTTCAGGATAGGTGGTTATAATGAAAGAAGAATTTATCTATTGTACTAACTGTGGAACAAAAAATAAAAGTAATAGCACTTATTGTACATCTTGTGGTAGTATTTTATCAGGTAAAACTGTACCTTCTACTATAAGTGGTAACATTTATGGATATATTGCTATAATTGTTTTTAGTTCTGCACCAACTCTTAGTTACATAATTCCAAATGCTAAATATCTATTATCTTTAGAAATAGTACCTTTAATAATATTATTAGTAGGTTTAAATAAACATAAAAATAATAAATTTTTAAAAATCTTATTAATAGTTTATATAGTTTTATCTGTATTTGCACTTGCAGCATTATTATTTTTAATATTATTTCTATTAACTTGTGGAAAAGTAGTAGAAAGTTGCCCAGATTAGGAGGTCTCTATGAATTATTATGCCTTAATGATTTTGTTATCTTTTTTACTTAATGTTATAGTAGTATTATTTCTAACTAGAAAAACTAAACTAACTATTATTGATAAATATGTTTTATTACTACTAGAAAATATTGGTTTCATAACAGGCGCTAAAATATATACTTACTTAACTCATATAGGCGAATATGAATTTAATTTTTTAACTTTAGGAGTATCTTCTTTAGGTGCAGTAATAGGCGGACTTTTAGGTTTAATACTTTTTGCTCTTATCACTAAAAAGAGTATTAAATTTGTATTTAATTATACATTCCCCTCCATTCCTCTTATGTATGGAGTAAGTAAAATAGGTTGTCTAATAGTCGGGTGTTGTTATGGTTTTAAATATAATGGTTTAGGTAAAATAATTTACCATCACTCTAAAGTCGCCCCTAATAATGTAGGTTTATTTCCAGTTCAATTATTAGAAGTAATATCTTTTATTTTATTATTTGTGTTTATTATTTATAAGATATTAAAAAATAAACCTTTAACTTTAGAAATGATAATAATCTTTTCTGCTATACTTAAATTTATATTAGAGTTTTTCCGTGCATCTCATAAGAGTCAAATACTTAATATTAATCAAATAATATGTTTAATTTTCATAATAATTTCTGTTATATTAATTAAAAGAAAGAGGTATCGTAATGATTTGTAATAAATGTGGTAGTGAAGTTGATAAAGATAAAAAATATTGTGATAAATGTGGAAGTAAAATAGAAACTAATATTAAATGCAGACACTGCGGGGAACCAAATGATTTAGGTAGTGTATTTTGTAGTAAATGTGGTAAAAAGATAACTAATGAAGAAGATAAAAATATTAAAATTATTAAAAGAGTAGCAGTAATATCTATAATTTTAGTTATATTAGTATCTATATTTGCTGTTATAGTTTTTAGTATCTATTTTGCATCTTCAGTAAGTGCCTGCACTAAAAATTGTGTAGAAGGCTGTCAAACTATGGGATAAAGAGGTAAAAATGAAAAATGAATTGAGTTGTCCAAACTGTGGATATGTTAATAAAGAAAATAATACTTATTGTAATAAATGTGGAACAAAGTTATCTATTCCAAGAATAAAGTGTCCATATTGCCATAGCGATATAATATTAGAAAGTAATTATTGTAACCACTGTGGAAATAAAATAATTAAAAATAAATATGAAAGTATATTTGTAAGTTTATTTATACTATTAAATGTCATAAACACTTATGTTTATTACCGTGCTTCATTAAATATATTATTAGAAATCTTATCTTTAATATCACTAGTACTAGGTCTAATTATTTATAAAAAAAGTAGATTAATCAAATGTCTATTCATTATAGCATTAACTTTCTTAATAATATCTATTTTTACTGCTATATTAATAGTAATAATTCTTTAAAGGAGGAAATTATGTATTGTCCTAAATGTGGAGAAAATATAGAAAAAGATAGTAATTATTGTAATTACTGTGGAGTAGATTTAGAAACTCTATCTAAAAAGAAAAAATATAAAATAAATATTATTAGTGTAATAACTTATACTATTTTAATCATTTCTATTGTTTTAATTATATATAGGAGTTAATAATGATAGAAAGTGAAATATTTAGAAGGTCTAAAGTAGATTTTAATAAATTATTAGAATACGGTTTTACTTTTAATAATGAAGTTTATTCTTATTCTAAAAATATTATGAGTGATACTTTTAAAGTAGTTATTATAGTAGATTTATTAGGTAATATAACTGGAAAAATATATGATTTATCTTTTAATGAAGAATATACTAGTTTTAGAAATGAAAAAGGCTCATTTTCTACCTCAGTAAAAAATGAATATATCGCTTTACTTCAAGATATAAAAGAAAATTGTTATATTAATAATTACTTTATAAATAATCAAACTAATAGAATAACTAATTATATAATAAATAAGTATAATTGTTATCCTGAATTTTTATGGGCATCTAGTCCAAACTTTGGAGTATTTAGAAATGAATTTAATAAATGGTTTGCAATAGTTATGAATATAGATATAAATAAATTAGGAGAAAAATATCATAAAGAAATAGAAATAATAAATATAAAGTTAAATAAAGAAGAAATAGATACTTTACTTAAAGAAAAAGGTTTTTATAAAGCGTATCATATGAATAAAAATAATTGGTTAACTATTTCTTTATGTGATAATATAAATGATAAAAAAATAACAGATTTAATAGATAAAAGTTATTTAATAGTAAGAGGTAAATTATGAAAGAAGAAAAAATAGAAATTATGGTATTTAAAGTATTTGCCTTTATTGGTTTGATATTTCTTATTATAGGTTCGATTATATGTTTAAATTTATTTAATTATGATAATAAAATAGAAACAGTTGGTAAAATAGAAAAGATAAATGAAAGTAGCATAATAGTTAGTTATGAAGTAGAAGGTAAATCTTATGAAACAACCCTAAATTACCATAATAGTACATTAAAAGAAGGTAATAATATTAAAATTTATTATGACGAAGATAGTCCTGATAACATAGGTATAAAATCACTAAATTACATATTTTTAATATTTCCATTATTTGGTTTAATCTTTATGTTAATAGGTTTAATATTAATAATTAGAAAAAGTAAAGAGAAAAAAAGAGAAACTATTTTAAGAGAAACAGGAGATGTTTTATATGCTAAATATAAAGAAACTATAACAAATATAAACTATAGTGTAAACGGGCGACATCCTTATAAAGTGATATGTGAAGTTATAAGTGAAGATGGAACTAAAAAAGAATTTAAAAGTAAAAACTTATGGACTAATCCATCTCAAATAATAGAAGAAAATAATATAAAAGAGTTTCCTGTATATATAGATAAAAATAAAAAAGATTATTTTATAGATTTATCTAAAATAAATATAGATTAAATACTATCTTTTATAAGAGAAATTTGTTAAAATAAAACAGGAAGTGAAAGTTATGTTATTAAAAAAGAAACAAAAACAAGAAATAAAAGAATTTCCATTAAGTTACTGGGAAGAATATTCATATATGTTAGCATTAGTAGATAATGATACTGAATTAAAACAAAAAGAAATAGTTAATAGAATATCTAAAATAAAAGATGTAACTATAAAAAGATTTAATTATGATATTATAAGTAATGTATTTTATGTAGATGTTAAATATTATAAAGAAAATTATCAAATAGGATTTTTTTATAATAATTTTAGTTTACCTAATATATATCTAACTAGTGCTTTTTATTTTAAAGAAGAAGAAAAAGAAAAACTTAAAAATGTAAATAAAGCATTATCTATATTTACAAAATTTAATAAAGATGCAAAGAGGTCATTTCATTTAGAATTAAAAATTGCAGATGCTGTAGTTCCTGATTTAATAGGTTTAGTAGACGAAAGTGCAGAAAGACTACTACCTGCTAAATGGGTTAAATTATCAGCAAATACAAATACACTTCCTTCACCTAGTGATATATTTAATATACAAGTGGTATATAATGATAATGAAGTATGGTTACATACTCACGGGCTTAGTAGATGTGGTATTACTGAATTAGAAATACTTAAATCAAATAAAAAGAATTTAGAAAATCACTATAATATTATAAAGACTTATGCTACTTGTTTACTAGACGAACCTTCTACTTATAACCCTAGAGAAGAAAGTATTATGATAGGTTTGATAAATGGAAAAATACCTATAATAGTAACTTGTATGTCTTGGACTAAAGCAATAAATTTGTATGATAAATTAGAAATGGGGGATATAAAAGATAGATTTCAAGGTCATAATTCGGTAACGAGCCCTATATTCATTTATAGAAAAGAAGAAGATAGAATAAATCATAAACTTAGTAAAGTAACTGATTTAGATAGTTCTTGGAGTAAAAATCAAATATTTTTTTTAAGTGAAAAAGAGACAGAAAGAATGAGAGAACTTGCTATAGAAAGATTTGATTATTTAAAGAAAATTTTTAATAAAGATAATAAAATAGTAATAAAGATAGGTTTAAAATGTGATTTAAAAGAAGATATTGATAGAGAACATATTTGGTTTGAATTAACAGAATTAAAAAGTAATAAATTTAAAGCAAAACTAACACAAGAACCATTTAATATAAGTTATATCCATAAAGGAGACGAAAAATGGTTTAGTGTAGAAGATATAACAGACTGGATAGCCTATACAGAAGATTATGAAATACACCCAAGTGACGTATATCTACTAGACAAATAAGTAAATTTATGCTATTATTAATTCACATAAGTTAATTATGTAAAAAAGTGGGTGTAGCCTAGCCCTATAAATGGCAATTAACAAAGTGGGTGTAGCCTAGCCCTTAAATGGCAATTAATAAAGTGGGTGTAGCCGGCCCTTAAGTGGCAATGAAAAAAGTGACTAAAGTTTAACCTTTAGTCTTTTAGTTAGGAGGTTTGGTTGTTATGATTAGAAATTTAAAAATAGTAAAAGTAAATACAGAATATTGTGATTATTTAAGAACTTTTGATAGTAAAGTACCATATAATGCTGGAATTAAAGAATTAAGGCCTTTTATAGGTGTATTATTTAAAATAGATAAATTAGAATATTTTGCACCTTTATCTAGTCCAAAAGAAAAACATAAAACTTTAAAAAATACTTTAGATATTTATAAAATAGATAATGGTAAGTTAGGTATAATTAATTTTAATAATATGATACCTATTACAAAAGATAATTATACTCAAATATTCTTTAATAAAAAGACAGATAACAAAGAAGAAAATTTAAGATTATTTTTACTTCAAAATCAATACCGTTTCTTAATAAAAGATATAAAGACTTTATTAAATAAATCTAAAGTTTTATATAATTTATATAAAGAAAATAAACTTCCTAAAAATGTAAAGGATAGATGTTGTAATTTTATGTTATTAGAAGAAAAGAGTAAAGAATACAAAAAAGATAAAGTTAAAATCTAAAATATATAGACTTATAAATTAACTTATGTTATGATTAAATCACATAAGTTAATTATGTAAAAAGTGGGTGTAGCCTAGCCCTTAAATGGCAATTAACAAAGTGAGTGAAGCCGGCTCTTAAACGGCAATTAATAAAGCGGGTGAAGCCAGCCCTAGAAGTGGCAATGAAAAAAGTAACTAAAGGTTAAACTTTAGTCTTTTCTTTTTGTATAAGTTGTGTTAAACATAATGACTGATAAATAAAAAAATGTTATAATAAAAATAGCCAAACAAAAGATAAAGGAGG
>CANRGI010000008.1 GCA_947630095.1 uncultured Bacilli bacterium | reverse complement strand
AGACATAAGAGCCACTCTTTAATGTTCCAGAATATACACGGAAAAATGTTAAATTACCTACAAATGGGTCATTCATAATCTTAAATGCAAGTGCTGCAAATGGTTCTGAGTCACTTGTCTTACACTCAATAGGATTATCGTGCATATCAATACCTTTAACGTGTGCTATATCAAGTGGAGATGGTAAGTAATCAATTACTGCATCTAATGCAAGTTTAACTCCCATATTTCCTAAAGCAGTTCCACATAATACTGGATAAAATTCTCCAGCCAAAACTCCTTTTCTTATAGCAGACTTAATATCTTCTACACTAACTTCTGCACCATCTAAGTATTTTTCCATAAGAGCATCGTCAAACATAGAAACTATATCTATTAGTTCAGTTCTCTTCTCTTCTACAATATCTTTTAAATCTTCAGGAATATCTATCTCTTTAGGTTCTTCTTTTTGTTCCCCATCATAAAGATATGCTTTTAAACTTACTAAATCAACAATACCTCTAAAGTTATCCTCACTTCCAATAGGCCACTCTATAGGTGCTGACTTTTCACTAAGTCTATCTTTAATTGTACCTAAACTATAAACGAAATCTGCTCCCATTTTATCCATTTTATTTGCAAATATCATTCTAGGAACTTTCCATTCATTTGCTTGTCTCCAAACTTGTTCAGTTTGTGTTTCTACACCCGCTTGTGCATCTATTAATGCTATCGCACCATCTAATACTCTAAGTGAACGCGATACTTCAATAGTAAAGTCTACGTGTCCTGGTGTATCTATAATATTTAATCTGTATCCTTTCCAGTGCGCTGTTGTTGCTGCACTAGTAATTGTAATACCTCTTTCTTTTTCTTGTTCCATCCAGTCCATTTGTGACTCTCCATCGTGTGTTTCTCCAATTTTATGAGTTATACCTGTATGGAAAAGAACACGCTCTGTAAAAGTAGTTTTACCAGCATCAATATGCGCCATTATACCAATATTACGAATTTTATCTAAAGATACATCACGTGCCATAATTTATTTCTCCCTTCTTACCATCTATAATGTGCATAAGCCTTATTAGCCTCTGCCATCTTGTGTGTGTCTTCACGTTTTTTAACTGCTCCACCAGTTCCCTCTGAAGCATCTATAATTTCATTTGCTAAATTCTCAGCCATACCTTTACCACTTCTACTTTTAGCATATTGTACTAACCAACGAAGTGCTAATGCTTGTTGTCTTTCTGGTCTAACTTCTACTGGTACTTGATAGTTACCACCACCAATACGTCTACTTCTAATCTCTAGTGCTGGTTTAATATTTTCAAATGCTTGATTAAATACTTCCATCGGGTCTTTACCAGTTTTATCTTTTACCATTTCAAAAGCATCATAAAGTAGTTTTTGAGCAGTACCTTTTTTACCATCTAACATAATTCTATTAATTAATTTAGTAACTACTTTAGAATTATAAATAGGATCTGCTAATACTTCTCTTTTCTCTGCTCTCTTTTTACGCATTTTAAACTCCTTTCATATATTTTAATTTATTTTATTTTTTTGGTCTTTTAGCACCATATTTACTTCTACCTTGACGTCTTGCTTCTACTCCAGCAGTATCTAATGTACCACGTATAATATGATAACGTACACCGATTAAGTCTTTTACACGTCCACCACGAATTAATACTACACTGTGCTCTTGTAAATTATGTCCAATTCCTGGAATATAGCAGGTAACTTCAAGTCCGTTACTAAGTCTTACACGTGCATACTTACGTAATGCTGAATTTGGTTTCTTAGGTGTCTTAGTACCAACACGAGTACATACCCCACGTTTTTGTGGAGAAGTATTATTAGTTCTTTTTTTATCTTTTGAGTTAAAACCAATATTTAATACTGGACTTTTACTTTTTCTAACCTTTTGTGTTCTCTTATGCTTTACTAATTGATTTATAGTAGTCATAGTACTCCTTTCTTGCACACTTCCTGGTGTGTCATAATTTTAATTTTATTAGAGTTTTCCTAAAAAAACTCAAGCAAGATAATAATATCACTACTTGCGATTTATGTCAAACATTTTTTAGTATTTTTTAGTATTTTTTAAATTTCTCTACATAATTTTATTCAAATTGAAGAAAAAACTTGTATATTTTTAAAATTAATTATATAATGTATGTAGTGAGGGAAAAAACCTCACTGAAAATATGTCTGTTTTTAAAACAGGCATTCCATTGTAGCAAACAAAAAATGCCTTTATTGGCATTTTTTGTATTCCCCTAAAAACTTCTTGTATAAAAATAAAATAAATAGTATAATGTATTTAAGATACTTAACTTATACAAGTTTGGTATCGATAAACGACAATTTCAATAGTTGTGGTTTAGATGTTTTATTTTACATTAATTTGTATAAAATGATTAGTAAAATAAAAATAATTACAAGTAGGAAAAAGGTACAATAAGTATCTTTTTTCTTTTACCCACTTGTATAAAAATAAAATAGATAGTATAATGTACTTATGAAGATAATTCTTCATAAAAAAAAGAGAACACTTAACTTTTATGGGTTTGGTGTCCTAGTTATATAGTTCACCTAAACGTTTTCTAAGATGCTGTTTAGGTGTTTTTTCTTATATCAAGTTGCAAATTATGTAAAGCAAGAAAAAAATAATTATAAGTAATGATAGAATTAAGAAATCCTTCTTCCCCATAATTATCACCTCCTAATTTAGGTACCAAAACCCCCAAAAAAGTACTATGACACCAAACACTATTAAGCGTCCTCAAGTATCATATTAGCACAACTATTTAGGTAAATCAAGATAAAAATAGCAAATATTTTTTTGCTAAAATTTAAAATTGATTACCTATTTTTTAATATCTAACCTTATTTTTATCTACTTTTGAATAAAGTAAAATACACTAGTGTTTTATAAACTACAAAAAATACTCTCAAAATTAAATTTTATAACTTGAAAAAAGTTTCAAAAAGTATTTTATTTATATACAAAAAATAAAAATATTAATTTATATATGACTTTCAATTTATCTTTACTAACCGCATATAATTAATATTTTTCAGTTTTTAACCTTATTAGGTATAGGATAATATTTGTTTCTCTAAAGTGCTTATCTACTATAACTCTCGTTATGATAGCACTATCATTAAAGAGAAATTACTGGACGAACGCCGTTCGAATTGTTGACGTTGTTGTTGTTCAAGTTGCCAGGGTTGCTGCCTGAACCGTTCACGTTGAACACGTTCGCCCAGCCATCGCTGTCTGCGTTATACGGACTCATAAACAAACCCTTAAAAGCATCTAATCAGTTATCAACATTATCCTACTTACAATTATAACTCATTTTTTATTTTATTTCTAGTTATCTGCATTAGCACAAGCATCGTCTATACTCGGTATGTATGGGTCGTCTGTTGTTCCTTTTCCTGTTACTTCTACACAAGACTTTAGAGATAGGACTGGGCGAACGGCACCAGTTGAAACATCTTGATAGTCAACTCCGGCATTACCTAACATACCTTCATTAATCCTTTCGCTATATACTATAAATGTTAATGCTTCTTTATCATAGAAACGCCACGGACTCATTGTCCACCACCAAAAATCTCTGGTCACACTTGCTCCATAACTATTTTTATAATAATATATATTTTCATTATCCTCTCCAAGTAGCCCTCCTGCATATACTATTTCGTCTGCTGTTATTAAGGCAACCGGATAGGTTAAGTCTTCATTACCTATATGTCTTGTATTTTCTGTTGTAAATTTATCTGCTACATCTGCATTATTCCATAAGCCATTTCCACTTCCATCTGCATTTCCTCCGCATTTAAATGTTGGATGGTACTCTTCTTTACTTGATACTCCACCATAACTACTTGTATATGGCGACAATCTCATTGCTGCTCCATACCACCACATTTGATTTGCTGAAGTATTTTCTAGTGTTGACCTATCATTACAATATATAGTTGTTTTACTTACATAATCACTCCAATAATTTCCTTTATTATCACTTTTGTTATATAAATTGGTATTATACCAATTATCTATTGTTTGTTTTATTTGTGAAGAATTATTATTTTTTCTATTTTCTTCTAAACTTCCTGTTGTTCCATACATATATCCTACATACATTTTATCTGTTTTATCCGCATTATATTTTACCAAACCCTTAATATATCCAGAAACAGAATTATATCCTGCTGTTCCTATTCCCGCATATAATAATCTTATGCTTCCGTCTTCATTTGTTCTTATTATTCTCCACCAAATATCTTCTCCGCTATCTTTTCCAAATTTTACCCAATTATTTTTTACATCTCCCGCAAAATAGTAAACTTCATTTTGTAACTTACCATCGTCTTCTAAAAATCTAGGGTCATTTTCAACATATAAACCAGCAATGCTATATATTGTACTAAAACTGCTTCTATTTGTTATATTTGTATTATCCTCTTTTAATTTTGCAATGAAACTTGGTATTTTTCTCATTTTTAATGTGCAAGTAATTTCCTCTGTAATATTTGATATTGTAACACTTTTTACATTTCCACTTAATATTGTACTATAATCATTATCACAAGTTAATGTTGCACCATTTGTTGTATATTTTTCATTTGGTGTAACTTCAAATATTGCATCATTACCTTCTAACACTTCCATTGTACTTGCTTCAGGAGTTCCGTTTTCTACATTTAATGTTACTTGTTTTAATTTAGGGTCTCTCGTTCCTTCAGTTATTGCTAAATTACCACTTAATACCCTTCCCATATCGTCGCTTTGGTCTATTGTATCACTATTTTGATATCTTATTTCTAATTTGTAATTATGTTTCTTTCCGTCTTCTATTGGTACACTATATGCTAATATAATGTTTTGTTCTGTATCAGTCTTTGGTATATCTTCAAAGTCTGTCATATTGTATCCACCATCTTCACTTGTTATCCTATATTGTAAGAACCCATTTGTTTTAAATGTATTTACTAAATTTTCAAATATAATGTCATACTTAAATAAACTCTCACTTTTATTTTCTACACTAAAAGTTTTTGTTTCTTCATATCCTGGATATATTTCCCCAGTTAATTCACTATTGTCTGTAAATATTACTGCTAATTTCTTTGCTACTACACTTAGATGTTCTTCTTTACTTATCCCAGTAGTTTTATAAAACGCATAACTTAAACTACTTACTACTAAACTTAAAATTAAAATTCCAATTATTATTGTTACTATTACTTTCTTTTTCATATTATCACTTACTTTCTAATGAAAGTATATCACTTTTTTTCTGACTTGTCACTATATTTAGACATCTAATCTAAATATAATTAATAGTTTTATGTTACTATGTGTAGAATAATAGTATATAAGGTGGTATGTTTTATGGCAAATGCTAAAGAATTAGAAGAAATATTTACTATGATTTCAAGAAATGTAAAATATTATAGGTTAAACAATAATTCAAAATATGGTGATAGATACGGAAGAATTACTCAAGAGAAATTAGCAGAACTTTGTGATGTTTCTCGAGCATTAATAGCAAATATTGAAAGTGAGAAAGTTAATCAAACTTTTTCTATCACTGTTATAGCGCATATAAGTAAGGCTTTAGGTATTCCTTTTGAGGAGTTCTTTAAAGAGCACGATTTTACAAAATAAAAGACCAGAATTTTTCTGGTTATTTTTAGTCTAGACTATCCATTAATAGAAAATCTTTTAATTTAATATGTTCGACTGTGCTAGTGCTATAGTCAATATCGTCATTTGTTATTATTATTTTTTTAGATAAATTGTCTATACCTTTAAAAGCATTAAATTCTCTATTATAAGTTTTTTCTTCTACTATACTGTACGCTACTTGTATATAGTATTTTTTATTACCTTTAATAGCAACAAAATCTATTTCTTTACCTTCATTATTAAAAACATTAAGTTTATATCCCATATAAATTAATTCATTATATACTATATTTTCTAAATTATGAGTTATATCATATTTTTCGTCTATACATCTTAATGAATTAAAGCAAACATCTTCGTTATAAATTTTAAAAAAATAAGATAATTCATTTTTTGTTTTAGTAGAATATTTTTTAATTTCTTCTATAATATATGCTTCTTTTAAATAAGATAAATATTTTATAATAGTATTAAGAGAACATTTTTCATTATTTTTATTTATATATTCATAAATAGATTTAGCAGAAAATATTCTACTATTAGAACGTAATATATAATTTGTTAAACTTTTAAATAAATTTACTTTCTTTATTTTATATCTATTTATTAAATCGTTCATTATTATAGTTTCGTCTAAGTCATTTAAATATTTTATTCTAGTTTCTAAAGTATCAAATTCAAATTGTTTAGGGAAACCTCCCCATATGAGATAGTCACTTATACTACACTCTTTATTTAAAGATTTAGTATATTCTAATATTTCTTTATAAACAAATGGGTTTATTTTAAAACTTACATATCTACCACTTAATTCTTTAGTAAATTCTCTTGATAGTAATTTAGAATTAGAACCAGTTATAAATAAAGAATTATTATATAATCTTAATGTTTTACAAGCATCTGGCCACCCATCTAAAAGTTGTACTTCGTCTAAAAATATATAACATTTACCTTCTTTTCTATGTTTATCAACATAATCTATTAAAGATATTGCATTATCTATAGATAGTGAAACATTTTTATTTTCAAAATTTAAATAAATAATATTATCAGATTTGGTTTTAATTTCTTCTTGTATTTGTTCTAATAAACTAGTTTTACCACATTTATGTATACCTGTAATAATTTTTATTAAATCACAATCATAAAATTCTCTTATTTGTTTTAAATAATGTTCTCTTTTAATCATTTTAATACCCCCTTATAATTATTTAAATGTTTCAGTATAAAAATACCTACCATATAGGTAGGCATATAGGTAAAAGGTTGGGCATCACTTCCAACATCTCATTAGAAACTCTTATGAGTAACCTACACTTAAGACTTTATGTCCGCGATAGACGATGTCTTTCTATCCTCGATTACCTATATAAATAATAACATATCATTTTTAATTTGAAAAGTAAAACTTTTATGTTGCCAGTACATAAGCATAGTAAACTATGAATATTAATACCATACATACTCCTTCTCTTCTAGTTAATTCTTTATCTGAGAAACCAA
This sequence comes from uncultured Bacilli bacterium, assembly GCA_947630095.1. GTDB lineage: Bacteria > Bacillota_I > Bacilli_A > RF39 > UBA660 > MGBC139354. The sequence goes on along the minus strand of CANRGI010000008.1, from coordinate 10,532 downwards.
ATATGGCAAATATTACTGCCGCTAATAAGACAACTGTTGTATCTAATAAATTAAATGATGCAGAAGAAACTGTACCGAAAATTGCTATAGGTAAACCTAATACAATACATATATTAAATATATTAGTGCCTATAATATTTCCAACAGCCATATCAAATTCGCCTTTTCTTGCTGACTCGACTGTCATAGTTAATTCTGGTAAACTAGTTCCTATTACTATTATAGTCATTGTTATTACTTTTTGACTTATTCCTATTTGTTCTGCAAGTAAAACTGCATTATCAACTACTATATCACTTGATATAATTATTGCTACCATACTTAATAATATTAAAATTATAGATTTTTTTAAAGGATATTTAGGTTTACCTAATTCTTCATTTTTATTTTTTCTAACTACTATAACAATATAAAATATAAATACTAAAAACCACCATAGTAACATAATTGCATCTGCTCTTATAAGACTACTTACTGCTCCTTTTTTAAATAGACCATCACTTATTAGAAAATAAAATGCTGCTGTAATTAGTACTAATAAAGGTAACTCTTTTTTAACTGTTCTATCTTTAACTTTAATTGGTTTTACTATAGCAGCGACTCCTACAATTAATAATATATTAACAATAGAACTTCCTATTACATTTGCTAAAGTCATATCTACATTACCACTTCTAATACTATTAAAAGATATAGCAAGTTCTGGCATACAAGTACCAAAAGAAGCAATAGTAAGAGCAACTATTATTTTTGGAATTTTTAAATTAATAGATAATGAACTACTTGCGTCTACAAATAGGTCTGAATAATAAATTAATATACATATACCTACTACTAAAAGAACTGAACAAGTTAATGCCATCATAGTTACCAACTCCTATTTTAATTATATCATGTTTAAAAGAAAAAAACTAATTAACATTAGTTAACTAGTCATTTATGTGTATAGTTATAATAATTCATTTCTGATAATTCTAAAGATAACATTTCTAAATCTTCTGTATCTCCATCAGATAAATCTATAATACTTTCTATTTCATTAATAAGAGAATTTAAAGTAGAAAATAATTCATAATTAATTTTATAACTATTAAGTATTTCTATTTGACTATCTCTTAATACTAAACCATTTTTACGTTTTTTAGGTATATTTTTATCTATATCTATTGGTTCAATAAGTTTATCAATATCAAAATTATGACCTTTAACTATCATATTATCCACTAGTTCTTAAAGTATTATATCTTATATCGTCATTATCTATTACTACTACTTTTCTTTTTCTTTTCATAAATTCTTCTCTCCTAGTAGGGTTATTAATAACACCCGCGATTTCAGTATAGTCTATAGGCATATCACTTATGTTGTCGTCACCTTCCATAAGTACTCCACAGTTTTCTAATTTATCGTCGTCCCAAATTAAACCTTGGTCATATAAATCTTTCTTTAATTCGTCTCTTTCTTCTATAGTAACATCTCCTGTTTTTGCTAATCTCATTATTTCAACATAAAATAATTCTTTTTCATTTTTATCTAATTCTAACTTTCTTACTAAAGAGGCTAAAATTCTATGATTAATATATATTCTTCTTGAGTGACGATTTTCTCCAAATTTAATTACTTTATTTCCTATTTGATAAACTAAAGAGGTACTTCCTCCGCCTATCATTTTAATATTTCTTGCTGATATTTGCTTTTCTTTTAATAATTCTCTTAAATATTTAGCCACTATTAACTCATTATTATCTTTTATTAATTTACCTATAATAGTACTTCCATTAAATATTTGAGAACTTATTACATCAGGGTTATATATACCATAAGTTTCTATAAGAGTTGCTGTTACACGATGGGTTTTATCTAAATATAATTTAAAATCTGGGAATATATATAAATCAAAAAGTATTTTAGAAGATTTATCTGTAGGCATTTCTTTTAAATCTTCTATTATTTTATTAAATAAAAGTTCTGAATTAGAGAAACCTATCTCTTTTATCTTTTTATATACTTTCATAAGATATAATAAAGTTTCTTTAGAAAATATACTATTAGTTGTATGAGTTAGACTTTTTTTACAATTTTCTTTATCAATATTATTATGAAGTAAAGATAATATAGTAAAATAATTTAACATATCAAAGTCTACTGAACATCTATCAATTATAGACTGTGCATCTCTTTCTATTAAATTTCTTATTTGAGGGTTATTAACAAAAGTTAAGATAATTTCAAATAGTTCTTCACTTGTCCACTCATTAATAAAATTAGTATCATTATTCCATATTCCCTTTATAATATCTATTCTTTTCCAAAGTTCTTCCATATTAACTCCTTTTTTTAAGTTATATGGTACCATAAATGTTACTAATTGTCAAGTATTTGTTTGTTTTAATCATTAAGTTCACAATGATAAGTTGATAAAAAGCATTTAGTACCACTTGTAAAATATACATAACCATTATGGATAGACTGTATACGAGGGTTTGACCTCTCAAATATTTTAGAGAAAGGGTCTAAATCAGTTTTTTTTACTTCTATTTCTGCTCCATTTAGTGTATATTCTGTTAAAATTTCTCCTTCATTTGCTATTAATTTATTTCCATAAGCAACAGGATATGGTGTTTCGCTATTTTTAGAAAATGTACCTATAAGTATATAATCGTCTTCGTCTAATTGATAGAAAATACCAAATCCTGCTTTATCGCTTCCAGGGATTTTACCTAAAGCATAGTTATGTCTAGTTCCTTCTTCGTCTGGTAATTCAACATATAAAACATCTGTAGCAAGACATCCCAAATCGTCTGTATGAGTTTCAGTTTCTATTTCTTCCTTTGTATAATGCTCATAATCTTCATATGATTTTTTATCTTTACAACCTGCTAATAGTAATAAACTTAATAACAATATAACAATTTTTTTCATATATAATTCTCCTTTAGGACATATTATAACACTTTATTTAGTTTCTTACTAGTTAATAATATTTAATACATTTAGTTTTCTTAGGATATACTTTATGTAAGTTATCTACAAACTTTTCTATATCTAATCTATTTATTGTGAAACAATATGCTAAGGTTTTATCTTCTAATACTAGAGGAGTTTCTTTTTCATTTGAAACTTTATAGCAATTATTATAAGGATATTTATCTTTTTCATTAAAAGGTATTACCATTTTCATTACATCAGAAGAAGTTATATTAATTTTTTCTAAATCATTATAAGTTTTAATAATTTTATTATCTATTAAATATTTAAATACATTATAAATAAAGTCTGTATTTTTCTTATAAAGTTTACCATCTATTTCTTTATCTTCTTTTAGAAGTAAATATTTTATTTTATCATTTAATTCAGTATTAATAGATATTTTATACATATTACTTAATAATACTCTTAGAAGAAAATCATTACATTCTTTAGTATTCTTTACATATTCGTCTATTACTTCATAATTTAAATTATATAAATTAATAGTGTTTATTATTGCTCTTGTACATAAAGGTATAGTTTTAATATCGTCATAATAATCAAAATAATAAAGTGTTTTAAAACTATTTAGATAATCATTTAATAACTTTTCTCCTTCCTTACTACATCTTTGTAAAGCAGGTTCAATTAGATAAGAGAATAAATCTTCATACTCAATACATATATATTTATCACTATCAGGGAATTTTGGGTCAGGTAGAGGGGATATATATATACCTACTACTTTTTCTTTATCTTTTTCCATTAGAGAGTTTATATATTCAGTACACTCTTTAATTCTAGTTTCTTCAAAATATATTTTTGCTGATATTACTAATTTATATTTATATTTTTCTCCTGTTTTAGTTTTTATAGTTAAATTATCTACTAAAATATCATAATTATTTTGATTACTAGTTAAGTTTTTAATAACTTCATAATTTACAATTTCATAATTATTTTCAGTTATTCCTTCAAATATAGTTTCTCCTTTTAAAATTAATAAATCTACAAAAAGTTTCATTGCTATTTTACCAATTTTATATTTATTGTTTTTATCTAGTAAATTTTTTAAGAATTTTACTTTTGCAGGTTCACTGTTGTTTAAATCTAATTCTTCCATAAAATTTACTCTAGTATAATATTCTTCAAATACTTTCCAATATTTAGCATTAAATAAATCTTTCATTTAACTACTCCTTAATTAAAATATTTTAAAAAAAGGCTCATTATAGAGCCTATGCTGTCATACCTTGAGGTGGTGTTTGGTTGTTTACTACATTAGTTAATGGGGCTCCATTTGATACATTTACTCCTGGGTTTGCGTTAGGCACACTTGTCGGATATGGTGCTGGACCTGTTGGGGTACCATTTACTCCACCTGTTTGAGGTGCAGTGTATGGTGCAGTAGTGCCGTGAGTGGCTTCTGCTGCTTCAACATTAGGTGCTTTAGTTACTAATGTTGGGTTTACTCCGTTATTAGGTATTAGTCCAATGTCTACCTTAATATCTACATTTGAATTCCAATAAGAAGATACATCACAACTTGCTGAGAATGGTCTTGGATCTGGCATTTGTAATTTACTAATCATTGGTATTTTAAATGCTGTTCCGAATGCTACGCAGGTACCTGGTTGCAATATTTTCATTTTTTGAATAACGTCGGCACTTATGTTTGGTAACATTTCTTCAATATACTTAATGTCTTTAGGGTGGGTCATTTTGAATATTAAGAAGTTTGAACATTGGGCAATAACTGTATCTGATATTTCAACTGGTCTTTGACTTATAATATCTAATATTACTCCGTATTTACGACCTTCCTTAGCAATACGGTCAAAGATATTATATCCAAGTAAGAATAAGTCTCCATCTTGTTGAACATATCTGTGTGCTTCTTCTAAAAATAAATGAAATGGTATAGTAGCGCGGTTTACGTTTGCTTTTGCAAATTCAAATACTAATCTACTATAAACTTTAACTAATGCTTTTGCATAAGAGTCGTCTAAACCTTCAAGACTTATATTAATTATTTGTGCTTTTTTATTATTTGAACTTATTAAATTAGTTATAAATTTAGCAGGAGATACATAACTATTTGCTGTAAAGAAGTTACCTATTTCACTTCTTAAAATGTTATTTAATCTAACTTTAAGCAATTGTGCATCGTCGTGCATATTTTTGTTTTGATTAAAACCTTCACTAATTAATGTAAATTCAAGTGCTTTTGCTAATTGTGATAATGAATATACTGCTTGCTCGGGTGGTTTTACTTCTTCTACTGCTTCGTCTACAAATTTTAAAATATATTCAGTTATCAATACTTCTTCTCCAAAACGTCCTTTGGAATCTATTGCAAAACATTCTGTGAAACTTCTTGTATAACCTAGACCTGGTATAACTGCATCAAAATCAAATTCGTGTGTATGGCAAGTATCTATTACAGAGAAGATATCGTCTTTCTTTTGACTTGCTGTGTTTTGACTATATAAAATAGTAATTAGTGCTTTTGCAATTATATTATTTTTATATTGGTTTGCTTCTGGTGTATCCATTGCAAATATTTTAGCATATTTAATAGCACGGTCTATGATAGTTAATTGTGAGTGTTTATCTGCTTGTAATAGAATTGCTATGTCGTCTACCTTTAATAAGTTTAAAGGTATTTCAATAGGAACATCTCCTGGGTCTCTAGGACGTGATGTTATGAATTTATAATTATAATACTGATTAATACTATTTATACTTCTAAAAGCATTTTTATATTCTCCAAAAGAGTCAAAGAATAATAAATTTGCATTAAATGCTAAAGCACATTTGTTTTGAAGTATGTTTTGCACGATTCTTGAAACACCACAAGATTTACCACTACCAGAGTTACCAAATATACACATATGGTTTGCAAATAAATCATTTATATTAGGACATACATTATAATCTTTATAAATTGCACTTTGACCTAATACAAAGTTTTCTTTTGATTCTTGTCCGACTAATTCTAGTAATTCGTCTGGGTTAATAGTTCTTATAGTACTATTTAAACTTGCTTTTCTTAAAATACCATTATAGTATTTACCATTTACAAATTCTCCTAGAAAATTAACTTCGATTTTATCGTCTTTGATTTCAACAATTTCGCCTAAGATATGTTGGTCGTCGTGTTCAAATATTAAGTGTAAGTTAAGTAAGTCACCGTGTATATCTTCTGCATTTTTGTTTTCGATGTAAGCAATATTATCGCTTATATATAATAATTTTCCAAACATTTCTTATTCACCTCTTATTATTATCTATTAGTAGAATATCATAAAATGTTAAATTTTTCAATTAAATAACAACTTATTTTGATAATAAGTTGTCTATTTTTTGTTCATAAGATTTTAAAGAGTTCTCTTTTTGTCTTATTTGAGAGCGTATACTTAGGGCTTCTTTCTCTTTTGCTCTCGCTAAAAGGGCATATAAATTATTTATTTCTTTTTCTAAAGTTTGATACTTCATTATATAAGAAGATGCTTCTTTTAAATTATTTAAATATTTTTTTAAATTAGGTATAGAACCATTAAGTGAAGTTCTTTCTGTAATATTAGATAAAGCATCAGATAAAACCTTATTAGCACTTGAGTTAAGTACTCCTTTATTATTTATGACTTGTATAGAGTCACTTAAATTGTGAAAATTTAATTCAGATAAGGCTTTTGTCGCTTGTGTTTGCATATTAGATGCATTTACTTTTGAATATTTTCCCATATTTAACTCCAACTTCCATTAAATGGAATAAAGGTACTGTCTAGGGATTTATAGTTATCTATTACAGTATCTAAATGATTTTTAACATTATTACATTTATTAACTAAATTATCAAAGTTATTAATCATACCTTTAAACATATCCATATAATAATCACTAGTTATAGTATTCCAATTAGACGCACTATAGGTGGATTTATTATAAGTTTCAATATTAGACATATGAGAGTTTAGAGAGTTAAATAAACTATTTAATTTATTAGCGTCTTCTATTAAGGCATTATAGTCACAATACATAATTTCCTCCTTTATTTTAATTCAATTCTTTTTGTTTTATAGTAATTATCTAGTTTGGTAGTTGCTTCAATATATCCTCTTAAAAACTTATTATAAGATTCTAATGATTTAGTTAGGTTATTCATTTTAGATATAAAATCTGTCATTTTAGTTTGGAAGTCTAAAAAATCATTACCTTGCCAACTAGAACCTATGACGCTTAAAAGATTTCTAATACCATTAATGTCATTAGAAGAAGCAGATATATCAGAGTCTATTACACTAATATTTCTATTTATAGCATCTATATTAATATTCACATACATTATTATCACACCCTTTTTATACATAACCTCTAAAGGTATTTAGGGGCTATGTATAAAAATCACTTTCGTGACTTTTATTCTTTTTATTATCCAGCGTCTGCCATACGAGCGGCTTCAGCAGCACTTTGGATATTGCTTATACATTTTGCTAAAGTTTCGTGGATAGCATTCATATTAGTAGTTAAAGTTTGTTTTAATTCTCCCTTAACTGTTTCTGCTGCATTACCATCCCATACTCCTACATTAGCATTTAATTTATCAATTTCTTTATTTAAACCATTTTGAACAGTCTCAATAGAAGAATTGATATTAGCAAGTTCACTACCTATACTTTCTATAACAGCATAATCATATTTAACTGTTTCAGTCTTTATAGTTTGTGTTGCTAAATCATTAAGTTTAGTATATTCTAAAGAAAGATTTGCTAAACTTCCTGCATTACCTAGGTTATTAGTTTCTAGGTTTGCTACACTTTTACTTAATTCGTGCATTGCATTTTCAAAAGATGAACCAAAACTATTAATGAAATTTACCATTGCTTTGTGTGTTTCAATAAAGTTTTGATAATTTTGATAAGCAGCAGGACCTGTCCATACATTAGGTTCAACTAACTTATCTAATTGTGAAGCAAACTTTTTAGAAATACTTTCAATAGATTCACTACCTCCTGTTAAATAATTTACTACAGCGTTACTCCAAGTGGATACGCCATTAGGGTCATAAGCAAATACTGCCATAATTATCTTACCTCCTTTTTAGATATCATATGCACCTATGCTCTAATTTAAGTTTAGCACATTATTTTTTTTCAGTCAATTTTGTTTACATTTTTTATTATATAGTTTACAAAAAACAGAGAATTATTCCTCTGTCTTTACTTCAAAACTTGTTAAAAGTTTAATTTTATATAATTTAGAACTTGTCACTAAGTAACCATATTCATTAGAGATTTCTTCTCTATCTTCTCTATCAAATTTAGCAACTTTAATTAGTGACTGCTCTGCTATACCACTAGAAATCCATATTCCACGAGAAGTGTCAGCACCTAGTTTGAACCATTCGTCATAAGAATAAGTCTTTAATATATCAGGGTTATCTACTAATACAAATGATATAATATTCATAGCACTATTCTTTTTCATTAATTCAGTAAACTTATTAATATAATCAGGGTTTAACTTATTTATGAAGTCGTGTACTCCAAATATAATACATAATTCTTTTTTCTTATTATTTAATACTTCATTATTCCAAGAACTACTCTCATATTCGTTATAGATAGCATTAGTATAATCATATAAACTATCTATTAATTTATCATAACCATTTTTATAAGTTTTATTCATTACATATTTACTATCAATATTTATTTCAGTAGTATTTATTAAAATTAAATCATAAACATTAATATAACCTATTTCATTAATTAAACTAGTTATAAAATTAGTAGTGTTTTCTAGTTCATAAGAACTTATTAAATTAATTACATTTTTATCAAAGTTATAACTTTCAAGATTTAATTTTTCTTTATTTACACCTATAATAGCACTTGTAGAGGCAGTTAGACTTGACTTAATATAATCATAATTAACTACATTAGGTAATATTGGTATTCTTTTTGCTTTATAAGTAGTATTTGCATTTAAATTAGATATAAATATTTTTAAAAATTCTGTTTGTTCGTCTTTAGTAATAGACGCTGTTTGGAATTCATAAATATTATCCTTTTTAAATAAACCTCTACCTTTATATTTAGCAGGATATTTACCTTTACAATTACCTAAAATACTACTAAAGTCTGCTTCTGTATTTTGTGCTAAGGCATAAACTAATTGGAAGTTTTGTTTTGTTCTAATTCTTACTGATGTTTCATTATTTGCTGTTATAACAAAGAATATACCATATTTGAATGCTTCACGAGATAAGGCATTAAGGGTTTCTGTTAAGTCTTCATAGTTTTCTATAAATGACTCATAATTATTAATAATTATAACTATATTAGGGAGTTTTTCATTAGAAGAATTTATATAATAATTATATTCTCCATTAAAACTAGCAAATAAATTCTTTCTATTATTTAATTCAGTAGTTATCATTTTAAATAGATTTTTTACTTTATCTTCTTCTATAACAAATGCTACGTCTCCTACGTGAGGAGCATTTGAAAAGTTCCTTAGGGTTTCACTACCAAAATCTAAAATATAGAAGTTTATTTCTTTTTCAGTATAAGAAGATATAGAAGAATAAATTAAAGATGTTAAGAATTGTTCTTTTCCTGAACCTGTTATACCATATATTATTGCATTACCTAATTTAGATAAAGGTAAGGATAAAACGTATTGATTTTGAGTTGAAGGGTCGTCATATTCACCTATAAATGGGTCTATATAATAATCTTTTTTAGTAAAGTTATATTTACTTTTTAGAGAGTCTATATAGATTTTTTCTGGTATTTTATCTAACCATAGTTTTTTTATTTTAATGTTTTCATTTCTCGCTAGGTCACTAAGATATTTAACTATGTTAGGTAATTCTTCTCCAAGAGACTCTTTTACTTCTTTTACTTTTTCTTCTTTAGAATTAGTTATAAAACCTATATTATTTATAACATTAACAGAGGTATCTACTTCGTGTTTAAAAGTAGTACTAGGGTAATATTTACCTCCTGTCCAAGCAGATTGGGCTAATGTGTATACTTCGTCATAACCTACTTGAAGATAGAATAAACCTGTTTTCTTTAAGTATGCAGCATCTGACTTTTTTAATACTTCTTGAGAGTCTTGTGTATCTTGAACTTTTAAGCATACTCTAAACCTTGAATTGGACCATATTTGAGGGTCTACTACTCCACCTGGTTTTTGTGTTGCTAATATTAAGTGTATACCTAATGAACGGCCTACACGAGCAGCACTTATAAGTTTTTCCATAAATTCAGGTTGTTGTTCTTTTAATTCTGCAAATTCGTCTGAAATTATAAATAAATGAGCGATAGGTTCTTTTCCTTCTAGTTTACCTTCTCTATATAATTTTTGATATTTATAAATATCTATTGAAGACTCATTAGTCATTTGTCTTGCATCATTAAATTCTTTTTGTCTTCTTTTTATTTCACTTTCTATTGAAGCAAGAGAACGATTTAATTCGTTACCATCTAAGTTAGTGATAGTTCCTGCTAGATGTGGTAGAGTATACATATCATTTGCAAAAGAACCTG